>CBIHPU010000534.1:0-3048 GCA_966211935.1 uncultured bacterium
CTTAAGAATTCAAATAATTTGTCGGAAAAAAGTGTTTTGCAAATTGGACAAAAACTGAAATACACCAAAGCTTAATTAAAACATTTTGATTTGATAATCCCGTTCTAAACAAACGGGATTTTTTATTTTCCTTGAGAGGCAGAGAAATAAGAAAGCAACAAATCAGCATTCTTAACCGGATCCCCCGTTTGCGTTGCGATAGGAATAACGCCTTTAAACTCACGTTTAACGTGATCATGATGATAAGCTTCATCGTAATACTTTAAAGCAATTGCCGCGACCTTGTCCAACTGATCGTTATCTAAAAATTCCAGCGCGGCTTTTACATTTTGTCCACCCAAACGTTTTTGAATTGCAAGCAACGGCTTACGTAAAAGTTCCTTGTCTGTTGTTCTGTAATCTTCTACAAGACGTAACACTCGGATTTCAAAAGGAACATCAATCTTTAAGATCGGAGCTGTTTTCATCTGTTTCCATAATGGAAGCGGAATTTTATTTTTTCCTATCGTCATCGCTTCATCTTCCAGCCAAATCCTTCTTGAAGTATCAAGTTTCGTTGCAGCCAGATAAAGAGCGTGTTCAAATTGCTGCTGCGGCAACTGCGGCAATTCATTAATCGCTCCAAACGCCGATCCTTTGTGATTCGCTATGCGTTCAAGATCGAGAACCTGTTCACCACGAAGTTCGAGCTCACGAAGCACGGCCGACTTACCGCTGCCCGTTGGTCCGCCAATTAAAACCAGGTTAAAAGGCTGTTCAAAAAACTCCAGCACATGATTCCTGAAAGCTTTATATCCACCCTCAAGTACGTGCGCGTTTAATCCGGCTGAATTCAGCAGCCAGGCAAAACTTGAACTTCGCATTCCACCACGCCAGCAATACACAAAAACTTTTCTGCCGGGAGAAATTTCTTTTACGCTCCTTACAAAGCCCGCAAGTTTTGGAGAAACAATTTCGAGTCCCCGCTCTACCGCTTCATCTTTTCCGCGCAGTTTATATAAAGTTCCAATCTCTGCGCGCTCATGATTGTCGAACAAGGGAATGCTTACTGCACCAGGAATATGTCCTAAAATAAATTCAGCGGGTGATCTAACATCTACAAGGGGAAAACCGGTTGATTGAACGATAAAATCCGATATATGGAGTTTGGGAGCCTGCAACTTTGTGTATAATATTTCGTTTAACAAACAGATCAAATACAAAGGTGAAGAAAACTATTGATGGCAGAGTTGTTGTAGATAATAAACAGTTGTTAAATAATATCTGTTTAAAACATGCTTCTTTTTCAATTAGCTGGCTTGGTTGACTATTGCAATTCAGCTATATTTGTTAGATAAGGTTTTTGCTTAAAATCAGAAATGACAAAACGAATACTGATATTTTTTCTGTTCCTGGGTCTGGTCTCCGCGGGATCGGTTTTTGCTCAAAGTAAGTCTCGTAAAGAGGCATTTAAAGAGAATCATTCTCCTTTCGGAAGAAAGAAAAAAGAAAAACGGAACCAAAAAGTATTCAAGAAAAGAGGCGGCGGACTATTTGCAAGAAAAAAGTCCAGGGGAAATTCCCAGCAATTTGCCAGCAACCGCATCAGGGGCAAGAAAGGATTTTTTGCTTCGGTATTCGGGCCTAAAGCAAACCATAACGCTTCACTGAGAAAAACAAAGCCGCCTAAAAAACACGAGGACAGAAAGCTTTATAAAAGTCAGCGTACCAAGGCTAAAAATGGTCATCGCACCAGGCAGAAAAAGCAAAACCGCAAGCGCGAAAAAACACGTAAACGCGGAAATGTTCTCTTTGCGAAGAAAAAACACTGATCACTCTCCGTCTACTTCCGGGTTTTTCCTGATCATTCTGCACATATAAAACCCGTCAAAACCTGATGACGGCATAATTATCTTTTCTTTTTCGAAAGAGAATTCGGAATTTGCCGCAAGAAATTTCTTTACCTGTTCTGAATTTTCTGATGGCAAAATACTACAGGTTGCATAAATGAGTTTCCCGCCAGGTTTCACCATTATTGAATATTCCCTCAGAATTTCCTCCTGCTTTTTTTTCACTTCCTCAATGGAAGTCTCGGTGAGCTTCCATTTCGCGTCAGGGTTCCTTCTAAGCACGCCCAAACCACTGCAGGGCACATCCATCAATACACGGTCCGCGCCCGCCTCATAACGCTTTATTGTTTTGTTGTCTATAACACGCGTTTCTATGTTGTGGGCGCCGGCCCTTACCGCTCTTTTCTTTAATTCATTCAGTTTCCACTCTTCAACGTCCATTGAAATGATCTTGCCTTTTCCGTTCATAAGCGCCGAAATGTGCAGCGACTTACCTCCCGCCCCGGCGCATGCATCAATAACACGCATACCCTCTTCCAGCTGCATAAAACGCGCCACCTGTTGCGATGAAATATCCTGCAGCTCAAATAATCCGTCCTTAAACTGCGGACATAAAAATAAATTCTGCCGTTGTTTTACAATTAACGCCTCAGGAACTGCGGGAAACAAAGCTGTTTCAATTTCCTCATGCCTTAAACTTTTCTGCAGTTCAGCTGCCTTAATTTTTAATGTGTTTGCGCGTAAAACAACTTTCGCTTCTTCATTCAGAAAAGGCAGTTCCTTTTCCCACACCTCATTGCCCAGCTCTTTTCTTCCAAGCGCGTCCAGCCACTCTGGAACCGATTGCGCTACTGCAAAAATCTTTTTCTTCTCTTCATATGTTTTGCGGATCAGTTCCGCATTTATGGTACTTAATTCTTTCCACCCCGGGAATGGAATCTCATGCATAACAAAATAGGCCGCAATCAACATCCAGGGACTTTTACTTCCGGCGCTTTCATGAAGCAGACGATAATTACGCACAATATTGTAGGTTGTTTCCGCAATAAAACGCCGGTCACGAGCGCCCCATTTACGATTCATTTTCAAAGCACGCTCAATAACCTTATCGGCATATTTCCCCTCGCCAAATATCAGCTTAAGATTAGTAGCTACAGCGTCCGCAAGCGGGTAATGTGGTCGTAAAATTGAACTCAATGGAATCTATTTAGACTGCAAA
>CBIHPU010000535.1:0-3036 GCA_966211935.1 uncultured bacterium
CAGAGTCTGCCGGAAGATAGTTGCAGTAATACGCAACCGGTTTCTCCCAGGGTTTCTCACGATTATAACAGAGGCGCTGTAACCCTGAAATATTGCTTGGTTTGTACTCACACGCGTAACCTTTAAAGTTAAACGTGGATGGATTTTTTGTGTCGAGCTTCCAGTTAAAGTGAAATTTGTTTTGTTGTCTCAGCTGATCGTCAGATTTTCGTTTTACATATAAAAATTCTCCCTGAAGTTCTTTGGTATTGTTCAATCCAATTATTGTTTTTAAAATTTCCAAAGTTGCCTTTACACGTTGCGGATAAGGTTTCAGCATATGCGTTTCTGTAACGAAGCCAACACAATTAAATAATGCGGCCCAGCCCGTCGAGTATCGCGGAGAATCGTGAAATTCTATTAATCCGCTGTCAGGCGTTTCTTTTATCGTTTCAACATAAGGACAAATCTCCATGCCTTTGTCTTTCATCTCCGAATAAATTTTCGGAAGCATATTTTTGTAAAGAAAAGTGGAAAGAGGAGAAATGAACTTGCTTCTTTGCGTCGCGATCAGTGTCATTGTATAAGGATAATCCGCACCATTGCTTACATGTGTGTCAACAAAAATATCCGGTTTCCATTGACGAAAAATATCTATCAGCGACCTGGTATTCACCGCGTCGCATTTAATAAAATCGCGATTCAGATCAAGATTCTTTCCGTTACCACGAAAGCCAAATTCTTCCGGTCCGTTCTGATTCATCCGCATTACTGAGTTACGTTGCAGCGCGCCATCAATATTGTAAACAGGAACAATACAGATTATTTTATTCGCGGGAATTTTTTTTGGATCATCTGCATACTCTTTCACAAGATTAATGCAGGCGTCAATGCCATCGGGTTCGCCGGGATGAATTCCATTATTGATAAGAATTATTTCTGTTTTGGAATGATCAATCTTTGCGGGAAAAAAGATCTTTTCTTTTGATATGACCAGAAGATTTAAAGGATAACCCACATCTGTTTTGCCGTACGTTATCCATTTAAAAAAAGGAGATTTTTTTGAGATGCTGTCGTAGTACTGAATAACCTGATTATACGTTGGAGTTTTGTTGCTCAGGTAATAATTCTGAATCTGCGCGTTCACAAGAAAAGGTAACGCGAGAGTAAAAAAAATAAAACGTTTCATTGATTAAATTTATTAGCCTTCAGTGCCGATGTGGATCAACGCGTCGCCCTGGTGTACAACGGGCTGATTGTTTATTCCAACCACCCAGCCATCGTGCGCGGAGACAAGTTTTTGCTCTATTGACCCGTAAGGATTACAGATCACACCCACAATATCTCCTTGTCTTACGTGTGACCCGTTTGGTACTGAAGCATGAAACAAACCAGATTCATCAGCGCGCACCCAGTGGTCCTTAATCAGTTTTACGGTAGGATTAGGAGGAACGCTCACATCGATCATTCCATAATGCGAAAGCACGCGTAAAATTCCGTTGAAAGCTTCATTGATTGACAAATAGTCAAAACGTAATGATTCTCCACCCTCAAATACCAGAATTGGTTTTCCTTTTTTTGCCGCTTCCTTGCGGAACGTTCCATCGCGGTAAGTTGAATTGATGATCAGCGGAGGAGAAAATATCTCGGCGATTTTCAGATTCTCAGGAAACTCAAACACGCAACGCATTTGCGGATGATTGTTGATCTTTGCGCCGCCGGTATGAAAGTCAATTCCAAAATCGATCAGCGGAATTACCTGTTTCATTATATCGTGGGCAATTCTGCTGCCCAGAGAACCACGCGTGCTTCCCGGAAAACAACGATTCATGTCACGACCATCAGGTAATTCGCGACTGCCGAAAATAAAAGAAACAATGTTTATTACAGGGATGGCAATAATGGTTCCGCACTTTAATTCTGAAATTTCCTTTCGTGTTATAACTCTTCTGATAATTTCAATGCCATTGGTTTCATCACCGTGCATACCTCCCGATAATAAAATTACGGGACCTGGATTTGAGCTTCTGAAAACATGAACAGGAATTTCGATAATAGAACTAGTTGGTAATTCATAGCGATTCAGAAACACTTCCTTGTTCTCGCCCGGCCCTACTGTAATTCCGTTAATCCTGAACTCTTTATTTTTCTTTGTCATCTCAGCTATTCCTATCTAAATGAAAAAGTAACTATTTCCCAATTAATTCCAGATATCCTTTTTCTGTTCCTTCTTTGCCGTTAAGAGCTGAATATTTCAGAATGAAAAAATATGTTCCATCCGGAGCGCTTTTGCCGCTGGTTGTTTTTCCATCCCAGAATCCGTTCACGCCATTAAACTCCGCCATTTTAATCCCCCACCGGTCGAAGATAATGCAATTTAAATCCTTTAACGCTACCGATTTAATTGAGAATACCTCATTCACCGCGTCACCGTTTGGTGTAAATACGTTCGGAACTTCAATTACCGGCTCTCCAACAACCATCAAACATTGTGATACAGTATCGTTGCAACCATTATTATTGATCGCCAATAACGTAACACAATAGTAGCCGGTATCTGCAAACAGATAAGAAGGATTTTGCAAAGTTGATGTGTCTGTTGTAATTAATGCATCTCCAAAATCCCAGAAATATAACTGGCTCCCGGTAGAAGAGTTATTAAAGCTGACAGTTGTTCCTGGCGCTATCACCCCCGAAGGATTTGCGTTAAAGGCCGCTGTTGCCTGTGCGTTCGCAGTGATCACCACGAATCCCGTATCAGAACAATTGTTATCAGAAACAATTACTGAAGCGGTAAATGTACCAGCCTGATTATAACAGTAAGTTGGATTTTGAACTGTGTCAACTGATCCGTCACCGAAGGACCATGAGTAATTTGCACCTATCACAGTTGAATAACTGACGCAAACCGGAATGCAACCTACTTGCTGGTTTGCCAATGCTGTTACAAAAGGTGCCGAATTTACTGTAACAGCCAATGTATCCGCATCGCCGCACGTTCCTGAAATGGAATATATTATTGAAAAATTTCCGGCACCTGAAACCGAAGGATCAAAC
>CBIHPU010000536.1:0-3034 GCA_966211935.1 uncultured bacterium
TAGCGGTCAAAAGGCCTTTAGTCAGAAACAACGGAGTTGCAGTATTTACGCTGAGAAGCGCAAGTGATGCGCCGCTCGAAGGAGCGCTTATTACACTTTCTATGATGCAAAAAGGACCGGGAGAGGCGATCAGTTATTCTAAAGTGTCCGACCTTAGCGGTAAAGTTTACTTCAGTAATTTAAAGACAGGAACATATAGTTATCGTGTTTCAGTTAAAGGCATTGGAAAAAATGGGGGTACACGTATTGGCAAGTTGCAAATCAATAATTTTAGTGAAGCAGAAGTATTACTTACATTTCCTTGATTGATTAAGGTTAGTCATTTTGTTGAATGATTGGTTGATTAAGGAAAGAGGGCCGTCCTTGCTGGATGGTCCTTTTTTTTTAGTTTAAATGCCGTCAGAAAAATTATTCACTCTGGAAAATTGACCTTAGAAGCGCTGATTAATGAGTAGGCGTTGAACCATTAAATTCATTCAGGATCAGAATCATAATGTTCTGACCAACTTAACTCTGAAAAATCAATTTACCCTGATAAATTGTGTATATCTAATAGCCTGTTTTTATTAAAATCTGGCCTGAATATGACTGCAATGACTTATTTTTGCAGACGTTTAATAAAAATCAATATGAAAAAAATCTACTTATTTGGTTTTGCAGCAATACTGGCCTTTTCAGCAACTGCACAAACTGCAAAACACAAACTAAAGACTTCAGATCAGTCGAAGTCTGTAAAACAACATTCTTCAGCAACCCGTTCAGGAAATACAGGAAACCAGGTAATGGCTACCTATTTCACTAACGATTTTTCAAACGCCGCTGATTGGACTATGAGCGCTACTATTGGTGCAACAAACTGGACTATCGGTACAACTCCTGGACAGGGTACCTACTCTCTCGGAGCTATTAATTCAACAACAGCTGCTAACGGTTATGCTCTTTTCGATTCTGATTTCGGTTGCGACGGCGATCAGGTTGCGCACATGACAACAACAAATTCATTCAGCACACTTGGTAGTGCAGGTGTCCGCTTGCAGTTTCAGCAATTATATGGAAAATGGTATGACAGTACTCGTGTTTATGTAAGCACAAACGGAACAAACTGGACACTTTTTGAAGTAAACGACCAGTACGTTAACGCAAACCTGGCAAGTGACTTTTCACCAAATCCGGAAACAGTAACTATTGATATTTCGTCCGTAGCTGCAAACCAGGCAACAGTTTGGCTGCGTTTTACTTTTTACAGTCCTGCTTCAGTTTACAGTACTAATGCCGGTTGCGGATACAACTGGGTAATTGATGATGTTATTGTTGACGATATCCCTTCAGTGGACGCGGCAATTACAGCGGTAACTGTACCGAATCCTGATTGTGACCTGACAGCAACTGAACAGGTATCAGTGGACATCCAGAATAACGGCGCAACTCCTATTACTGGATTCAGCGTGAGCTATGATGTTAACGGTGGAACTCCTGTGACTGAAACTTTCACTGCAACAATTGCAGCAGGTGCAACTGGCACACACGTTTTTGCAGGTACTGCTAACTTTTCAACACCGGCAGTTCTTCAAACAATTGCAGCTTCTGTAACACTTGCAGGTGACGGTGATGCAACAAACGATAAAGATACTTCCTACACTATGAACGTTCCTCCAACTGTTGATACTCTTTATGAAGACCTGGAGCAGCAGACATCACTTATAGGTTGGGAATTCCTTGGTAACAATCCTAACGCATGGTATTTCTCCGGAAACAATCACACACCTAGCGGAACTGCTTCACTTGCGTTCAACAATGGTGGCGGTATTGCTACAGCTGATGATTGGATAATGACAAACTGTGTTGATCTTGTTTCTACCAAAACTTACTACATTCAGTACTGGTCTAACGTACCCGCTTTTGCTTCTTTTGATACATCCGACATTGTTATTGAAACATTTATCGGTTCTGACAATACAATCTCTGCGATGACTACATCTCTTGGAAAAGATACAGTAACATATACTGAATCTACTTATGCATTACATAAATATGTGTTCACTGTAGCAACTTCCGGCACTTACAATATTGGATTCCACGCTACCAACTACATGTTCCTGCCTTGGTTCCGTATGGATGACATCGTGTTAGGCGAAGAGATCTCTACAAACATCAACACTGTTGAGGCAGGCAAAGTATCGATCTATCCTAATCCATCAAACGGAATTATCAATGTTAATATTACTTCTAAAGAAGCAATGCTTGCTGTTTACAATGTTCTTGGAGAACAAGTAATCAACGTTAAAGCGTTCGGCGGAAACAATACAATTGATCTTTCTTCTTTCAGCGCAGGTACATATTTTGTACGTGTTACTGAAAATGAAAAAGTAATTACTAAGAAAATCAACTTGACAAAGTAATTTTTCTAAGAATTAAAATGAAGCCGTCTTACGCAAGTAGGGCGGCTTTTTTCGTTTATTACAGTTGGTTTATTTCAACGTACAGTGTAGCAACGACAAGTCCGCAACTATTTTTTGGTTGATGATATTGACTTTCTACTTGAAACTTATCATAGACACACGTCACCTTGCAGTTTGAATTGAATGAATTCTTATTTCGGATTTAATAAGTCCAACAAAATCGTGTACACAAAAAAAGCCGGATAAATAATCCGGCCCTTTCAATTCAGACAGAAGAAATGATTTATTAAGACTGCGGAGCGGTTTTGCTTTCTTTTGTTGCCGCAATCTTTTTCTTTATCCAATCAGTTGTAACAGAGTTTGGCCTCTCAATTGCGCTTCCTGTAGCGCGATCCCAGATCAATGAAGCCATTACGCCTAAAGCGCGGCTCACACCAAACAGCACAGTATAGAAATCATATTCATGCATGCCAAAGTGAACAAGTAACGCGCCTGAATGCGCATCAACGTTCGGCCATGGATTTTTAATTTTTCCTGTAGCCTCCAGGATAGGAGGAGCAACTTCATAAATCATCTGAACAATTTCGCAAATGTCATCGTGTCCGATGTGAGTTTTATAAAAATCCTGCTGCGCG
>CBIHPU010000537.1:0-3031 GCA_966211935.1 uncultured bacterium
TTTTAAATAATCAAGCCTGTCTTTCCTGTATAATTGACATGTGTTGTAAACGATAGGCTGGGCTTTATTGAAACGCTGCATGTTCTCATTTGCAAGATCATCAATCGCCTGTTGGATCCAGCTTTCTTCTGCATCAATAAATAATGGTTTCCCCGCTTCAAAAGCCGCTTTGCAGATCCGTTCAACGCGTTCTTTAACTCTTTCCCATTCCGCTGTTTCTTCTGATGTCAATATTTCGTTAGCTGTTTTCTTTTCCAGCAAAGCAAAACGCGCGAGTCCCGTTACCTTGAAAACACAAAAAGGAATGTGCCTGTCGTTGCGCGCACGATCGATTGTACTGATGGTTTCTTTACAGCAATGCTCAAAATCTTCTTCCGATTCTTTTCCTTCTACTGAATAATCCAGGATGGTTCCAATATTGTATTTGCCAAGATTGTCAATGGTACGGTTACAGTCTTCTATATTTTCTCCGCCCACAAACTGTCTGAAAATGGTATTCCTGATCAGCCCGGAAAAACCAAGCTTCACGCCTAATGGAGCGAATGTCGCCCCTAACTTAACCATTGTTGGATTACCGATCAGCTTAAAGAGGCGATATGACTGGCTTAGGTCCTTGTCTGATTTCGCTTTGAATGCGTTTTCAGTATTATCGAAAGAGATCATTCCCGCTTTACTTAGTTGCCTGCAAATATACTCGGAATAGCGCCAAAACATTACTTTTATAGCGGTATTTTTCTTTTTTATTTTCCCTTTTATGAGGACCATCACTTCATCAGAATATAAAGTAGTTATCGGTAACGATTCTCTTCAAAATCTGAATAAATTACTGGCTGCCAGAAAGTATTCTTCCTGTTTTATTTTATGTGATGAAAATACTTTCAGAGATTGTTTGCCCGAACTTCTTTATCGCTGTGATGAATTGCATGAAGCGGAATTACTTGAACTGGAGCACGGAGAGCAAAGCAAAAACCTGAATGTTTGTGTAGATCTTTGGAAATCGCTAACCGAAAGCCAGGCAGATAGAAAGAGTGTCCTGATTAATTTAGGGGGCGGCGTTATTACCGATCTTGGAGGTTTTGTTGCTTCTGTGTACAAACGCGGAATTGATTTCATTAACGTTCCGACTACTTTACTGGCAATGGTAGACGCTTCAGTTGGTGGTAAAACGGGTATTGATTTCGAAGGATTAAAAAATCAGATCGGAACGATAACGCAGCCGGCAGGTGTATTCATCAGTCCGAAGTTTTTGGATACGCTACCGCAACGTGAGGTGCTCGCAGGAATAGCGGAGATCATCAAAGCAGGACTGATCGCGGATAAAAAACTTTTTGCTACAGTTTCGCGGCTTAAAAATCTTTCTCCTAAAAAAGCTCAGGAAACTATTTATTCCGCGGTTGAAATAAAAAACAGGATCGTAAAAAAGGACCCGCTGGAAAAAAATATCAGGAAGGCGTTGAACTTCGGGCATACAATTGGTCACGCGTTGGAAAGCTTTGCGCTTACTAACAATATTTCACTGTTGCACGGAGAAGCTGTTGCGTTCGGCATGCTGGCGGAATCTTTTATTTCAATGGAGATGAAGCTTCTTACAAAAACAGAATTCTCTCAGATTGAAAAATGCATCAATAAATTCTTTACGGGAACTCAGTTGCCTGTGATTGATGAGAAAAAATTGATTGAGCTGATGCGTCACGATAAAAAGAACGCGGAAGGCCGGATAAATTTTACATTATTGAATGGCATTGGTAAATATAAAATAGATTGTTTGGTGAACGAACAGCTGATTAGCTCAGCGCTGAAAAAATTGCAATGATCAGCATAAGTAACCCGCGAAAAGTTGCGAGAGGAAAAGTTGTTCTAGTTTCTTCTAAAAGCGAGAGTAACAGGATTCTTATTATAAAAGCAGTTTCACGACTTCCGATAAGAATAAAAAATCTCTCGGAATCGAAAGATACCCAGACACTGGAAGATATTCTTACAACAGAGCGAATGCGTCCTGCAATTGAATACACTCCGCTTTATGATGTTGGGCCTGCCGGTACAACGATGCGTTTTATTACAGCATTGTTCGCTTGCCGGCCTGGTAATTATGTTGTGACTGGTTCTGAGCGAATGAAAAAGCGACCGATCCGCCATTTGGTGGAGGCGCTGCAAAAATTAGGCGCGGAGATTCGTTATCTTGAGACAGAGGGAAATCCTCCTTTAAAAATCCGCGGTAAAACTTTGCGCGGTGGTGAAATTGAAATTGACGGCAGCGTGAGTTCACAGTTTACAAGCGCGCTGATGATGGTTGCTCCGTTATTGCAAAACGGGTTGATCCTGAATTTCAAGAACGGTTTGGTATCAAGAAGTTATGTGAAGATGACTGCAGCCGTAATGAAACGTTATGGCGTGAACACGGAAATAAGTGAAAAGCAATTAATTGTGCCACCGGGTCAATACAAAATAATAAACGAAGAGGATCGTGAATATTTTGTTGAAGGTGATTGGAGTTCTGCTTCCTACATATATGCAATTGCTTCTCTTGCAAATGAGGCGGAAATAGAATTGCCTGGTTTAAGAAGCAATAGCGCCCAGGCCGATTCTGCATGCGCGAAAATTTTTGAAGCTTTTGGCGTACAATCTGAGTTTTCTGATAAAGGGCTGATGATCCGGAAAAAATCTGACACTGCACCGATTTCTTTCACCTATGATTTTTCGGATTGTCCGGACATTGCGCAAACTATTGCTGTTGTTTGTGCAGCAAAAAGAATTCCCGCCGAACTAAAAGGTCTTGTAACACTTCGTGTAAAAGAAACGGACAGAATTGCGGCTTTGCAAAAGGAACTTGTAAAGTTTAATGTGCGCACCGAAACAGAAGGGAATTCCGTTTTGAAAATTTTCCCGGAGCAAGCTGATTTTTCAAAAACAGTAGAAGTTGAAACTTACGATGATCACAGAATGGCGATGAGTTTTACAGCACTGGCAATGATTTGTCCCGCAATAAAAATTAAGAATAAAGATGTAGTGAACAAATCATATCCGGGATTCT
>CBIHPU010000538.1:0-3029 GCA_966211935.1 uncultured bacterium
ATGCCGGAGAGCCTGCTTTGTACTTAAGTGATATAGAATATCGTTATAATGAAATGGGATTGCGTATAGTTAAAATCGTAAAGCCACACCATGCCACCAACGCGGACTTGAAGGATCAGGATTCTTGGGTATATACATATTATTCGTACGACGCTAATGGAAATGTCATCGCGGTTTATGAAAGAGTCTTTACTACGCCAAGAGGAAATCCACAGAAATATGATGATATACTAAAGTTAAAAGAACATTACATCTATGCAAATTCAAGAACAGGCGTGGCAACTTATGCTGATAAAAACATAGCAATGGTTACGTACGATTATTTTACCACCACCAACCATATATTTAGTGGCTTAAATCCGGTTGCCACAAACTATAGCTTGAATGAGAGCAACGAAACACGAATCCTCGGAACACGCCTTTATGAGCTTGCAAATCATTTAGGAAATGTGCTGGTAACAGTATCAGATAAAAAGATACCTGTATTTGAAACCTTCACGGATTGTTCCACTAATAATTACACCAATGTATTCACTCATTATACAGCGGATGTGCAGAGTACTACTGATTACTCACCGTTTGGCGCTCCGCTTGCTGGCCGTTCGTTCTCAACTAATATTTACAGGTATGGCATGAATGGCCAGGAAAAGCAGAATGAAATTTTTGGCGATGGTAATGCGATGAGTGCGGAATTCTGGATGTATGATGCAAGGTTAGGAAGAAGATGGGAAGTTGATCCAATATATAACGAATCGGAATCTCCTTATGCCACTTTTGCAAACAATCCGGTTACTTATAACGATCCGTTGGGACTTGAAGCAAAGACTGCTGATAAGAAACCATGGTGGAAGTTCTGGAAGAAAAAAACATGTGTCGATGATTGTACTAAATTTAAAAAGAAGAAGGCTGGTAAAAAAAGTCGTTGGCACTTTAAAAAACATCGTAAAAAACATAACCGAAACCATCATTCTAAAATTAGATCTCTAATTAAAAAATTTCGAAACTGGGTTAAAAAGAACATATCGTTTGATTTTAGATTTCGGAGGTTAAGAATATCCATAAACACGGGTAGCTTTCCAATCAATGTGCCGGGTATTCAAATACCACCTACAGTTAATCAGTCTTCAGGAAGATTTTTTGGATCTGGAATGTTGAGGATTCCTTTTCTTGGTGGATTTCCTTTAATTCCATTTAATATTCACATTGTTACACCTAATACACGAATAAATTACAGTTTTTGGAGATATCCAGATAGATTAATAGGTTTCACATTAGGCTTCGGTGGTGGTTTTGGCCAATTGATAAATACTCCCTGGACTGGTGGGGTAAACGCGTCTTTACCGTTGAATGCTACAGGCTTTGGAATAGTGTTTATGAAAGTTCAAGGAGGAAACTTGTTAAATGGGATTTTTTCATCAAGCCTAAGGAATCAAATGAGATCTATGCTCGGCCCTTGGTGGTTTTTAGCGAAAACACGTTGGAATTATCAAATTCAAAGACAGCCTATTATAATAACAAGGCCATTTACTATTACAATTCCTACTTTGCGAATCAGATTGTGGTTTGAATAGAAAAAATATTCAACATTATAACAGTTCTTATTCATTCTGCTGCTACGGATTTATTAAAAGCTTACCTAATGTATTGGAAGGATTTAGAGCTTGGCAATATGAAAATAAAGAAGGCTGTAGTGTTCTTAACCGACTGATTTTGGAGTGTTTCGGGTTTAAAATTTTCGATTTTTTAGCTTGTTTTTGGAATTTAAAAGTAGCGATTGGCATTTTTGCTAAATTTGTAATGAAGTATGTAAATAAGATACAATCAGAATATGTAGCCAATATTAAGATGAGTAAGAAAGTAACGTGGCTTTTTGTTTTGCTATTTACTTTTTGTTTTATGCCAGAAACCAAGGGGCAAGACACAGTTGTTCTTAAGTATAAGAAATTGCGAATACTTAAAGTTGGGGGCCCCGGATTCGAACGCGCTGAATTCAATTCATCTTATGTTATTGGAAAAGATAGAAAAGGGCGTAAGCGAATAGAAGGTAGGTTGCATAGGGAATCTCCTGTCTATGATGGTAGAGTTGTTGAATATTACAAAAATGGGAATATAAAAGTTATAAAGTATTTTTATAAATTTCTACCGCCTGGTAAAACTGATCTTAAATATGGTGTATGGAAATATTACAGTGAAGATGGACGTTTAGTTAAGGAGGAGAATTATGATTGACCCAAAGGGGAAATATGTTTTTGAAATTTTTTTCCTTATCCTTATAATCGTTGTCGTTTTGAAGGGTTTGACTTCTTGCCTGGGCACATCAAAAAATAAGGTCAATAATGATGTCGGTAATAGGGAAGCGATGACAGCTTTAAATTCGATTATTGAAAATAAAAATTGTTTTTTTATTGGAGAACTACATTCATATGAAAAAGAAAATAACGCGATAATGGGTCTTTTTGCAAAGACAATTGCACAAAATGGAAAGAAATTGGTTTTAGCACAAGAAATTCCTTTTAGCTGTGGTTATATTTTAAATCGTTGTATACGTAATAATGATAAAAATAAATTTATCTCAATTTGTGAATATTCATTCACGTTTTCTAAGGACCTCAGAGAATTCTATATTAATATTTTTGATTCATTAGTTAAAAATAACGGAGAATTTCATGGCTTTGAGATGGAGGTGGATCCAGAATTTTTAATTTATGCATTAAATAAAATTTCAGAATTCACCAGCAAAAATCCTGATGAAAAAATTATAGATCAAATTACTGGTTTAAAAAAGCTTAATGAAAAGTTTAATGATGTAAACGTTAGTGATAAGGAAGCATTTGACTTTATTTTAAATTTTATAAAAGACTTTTCAGACAAGGAGAAATCATACTATAACTATTTTGATGTTGATAATTATAATGCAATTAAATACTTTCTTTCCAATTTTGATACAAACTTTACCACTCAAAAGGTTAATGTTGATGATGTGAAATGGTTTAATAAAAGAGATAGTTTTTTGGCTGAAAACATTAAAT
>CBIHPU010000539.1:0-3015 GCA_966211935.1 uncultured bacterium
TACCTGTTTTGGTATCCGGATCCACAAGTGGAACGACGTAAGAAACAACCTGAACCTCTTCAAGTTTAACTCCCTCGTCATTAGAAATTGCAATTGGCAACTCAACGGTTTTACCCTCACCAACAGGAATACCCTGCACTTCTTTTGGAGCGTAACCGATGAAGTTTACTTTAACGTTGTATTTACCTGGAGTAAGAGGTTTTATTACAGCGATACCGTCAAAATCAGTGTTGGCAACACCTTGCTGCACACCGTTCATGAATACTACTACCGTAGCGAACGGTACCGCCTCTTTAGTTTTCTGATCAGTAACAATGACTTTAAGTCCTGCCTGCGAAAAAGCTGCGAAATTAAACGCAAAAAAGGCAATCAATAATGGGTAAATTTTCTTCAACATCATAAACAATTTTATTTTCTTGACATTTTACGAGCGGGTAAATTTATAAATGAATGGCAAGATGACCAAAATTTTTTCCACCTATTTATAACACCCTGATAATCAGTTTTACAATAAAGCAAATCGAAGGTATAAAAAAACCTAAAAATTTTACTTCTTTTAACAAGATTACGACACAAATATTCGGCTAACAAGGGGATACTGGCGCCTGATCCCTTTTTTTTGGTAAGTGGCGCCATTTAAGAGTTATTTGGGTGCTTAAAATCAGTTCACAAATTGAATTGATTCATTTTCCCATATTTTCGCGGAAATAATTTTTCCGGTGAAAGCATGAAGCAAAGGCTAAAAGAAAAAAGTTTCATTCAGTTTGGCTTATTGCTTATTCTTATTGTAATGACTTTCTCCGTGGCATTCAATTCCGGCTTTCTTCCCTGGGACGACGATGTATATGTTACTGAAAACAATGCTGTAAAAGAAATTTCCGGCAAAAACATCAAAACAATTTTCAGTAGAGCATACGCGGGAAATTACCAACCTGTCACGATGCTCACTTACATGGCAGATTATTTTTTCTGCGGTGAAAAAGCATTCTGTTTTCATTTTACAAACCTGCTGTTTCATTTTCTGAACAGCGTGTTATTATTGTTGCTGCTCCGGAAATTACTGAATAACAATCTCGCCAGTTTACTCGGCGCAATGATTTTTGCCATACACCCGCTTCAATCTGAAACGGTGATGTGGATAGCAGAACGAAAAAACGTGATGTATGTTTTTTTCTTTTTACTCGCTTCAATTTACTACTTCAAATTTCTTGACCAGAAAAAAATGACGTACTACCTGGCAGTATTGTTTTTCTTCTCACTTTCCCTACTCAGCAAAGCCACAGCCGTGGCGTTTCCTCTCTGTATGATTTGCTATGATCTGATGTACAATAAAAAATTTGAATTGAAATCCCTTCTCAACAAAATTCCTTTTTTCATTCTTGCTTTGATATTCGGATTAATCACAATTTCATATCAAAAAGAGGCTGGATTTATAAATGAGGAACATAATTTCAATTTTCTCACAAAAACAGTTTACGCCGGATACGCTTATGCCATTTACGTTTTTAAATTTTTCTTCCCTGTTTCACTGTCTTCGTATTATCCGTATCCGCAAAACATTCAATTCGCACAAATAATTTTAGCTTTTGTATCAATTGTTATCTTAGTTTTTATCGCTATCCTTCTCCGGCGAAAAAAATTTCTGGAAGCAGGAGGGTTATTGTTTTTTACTTCGAACATCATTTTTGTTTTACAATTTATTCCCTTCGGTGAAGTGCTGGTTGCAGAACGATACAATTATCTTTCCTCTGTTGGAATTATCATTACAGTTGCCGGTTTTTTAATTTCAATTCAATCAAAAATCAAAAATAAAACGGTTGTTTCTATTGGTGTTATTTGCATTGGAATTGTATTTGGAATTACATGCAGTTCACGAAACAAAACGTGGAAGGACAGCGTGGTTTTTTATAAAGATATTTTAAAAAAATTTCCTGAGTCTTATGTTATCACGAACAGTCTAGGCGCTGAATACATGAAAAAAAATGATTTCGCTTCAGCACAGGAGTGGTTTGAAAAAACAAAAAAAATTAAACCGGACTATTACAGCGTTTATTACAATGAAGGATTAAACTATCTGAAACAAAATAAAATTGAAAAGGCTTACAATTCATTATCTAAAAGTATTGAGCTGCATCCGTACTACAAGGCGCTAATGGCGCGTGCAACAATTCTTGAACAGAACAACCAGGAAAAAGCCGCAATTGATGATCTTGACCTGATAATAAAAATGAAACCAGATCATGCAAAAGCGCATCACCTGAGGGCGATTTGTAAAGAAAAACTTAGACGATTTGATGAGGCGCTTGCTGATTATGACCGGGCGATAAAACTTGATCCCGAAGAAGCAATATTCCACCTGAATAAAGGAATCGCGCTTGGCAAAGCCGGAAGATTTCATGAAACACTTTCAGAATTTAATGTAGCAATTTCTTTGAAACCAGATTACGCGCAGGCATATTACGCAAGATCGATCAGCAAACAACAGCTTGGTCAAAATCCATGCGAGGACCTCAAAAAAGCTTCGGAACTTGGATACAAGCCTGCAAGCGATGCAGTTCTTCAATACTGCAGGTAAAAAAAGGTAAACTACATTTTATTTAGAGGTCGGCTCGGAAAAATTTTATCAACTTCCATTGTCATTTAAAAGATTTAAATACTAAGAACAGTCGGTTTTAGACCCGTCGGTTTGGTCATGTTTATACCTCCAACAAATGAACTTTTTATTAACTTCTCTTGGAAAAATAAAATTTTTGAATAATAAGAACAGTCGGTTGTAGACCCGTCGGTTGTTCATTTAAATCGATCTATCTTTTTTGAGGAATCTGACTGGCGCCCAACCGATTGCATAAATTTTTTCACGGAAGAGAACAAACAACCAATACATTCGTTTGAAGATATTTTTTAAGGGATCATGCAGCTCCACCATTTGCCTGCTCTAAGATTCCCAGACAAGTCGGGCGACCACCCTTTTTATAACAACTGATGAAAACCGTTTTTGGAAAAATCCTGATTCTA
>CBIHPU010000540.1:0-2993 GCA_966211935.1 uncultured bacterium
CCGAAAAACTGGAAACAAGCGGAATAAAATACTTTTTTAACGAGACGGGAATGCTGACAAAATTTGGGGGACGGTTCTTCACTGAATTTTCTTTTAAATTTTTTGAAATGAAAGAGTTTATCCGTCAGTGTTTTTTCATTGGATACAATTCCCTGCCACTTGCAGCCATTACCGCATTCATAATGGGCCTTGTAATTACAATTCAGTCGCGCCCAACGCTGGTTGAATTCGGAGCAGAATCGTGGCTGCCACAAATGGCTAGCCTCTCTCTTGTGCGTGAAATATGTCCGGTAATAACCGCGCTTATTGTAGCAGGAAAAGTAGGCTCAGGTATAGGCGCGGAGTTGGGTTCAATGAAAGTAACCGAACAAATTGACGCGATGGAAGTATCCGGAACAAACCCATATCGTTATCTTGTTATTACACGGGTAATGGCAACAACATTAATGGTTCCCTTACTGGTTGTCCTGGCAGATGGCATTGCGCTTTATGGCGCCTGGCTCGGAAATAATCTGAAAGGTGTAATCAGCTGGGAGCTGTTCAGTAATCAGGTAATAGACTCACTTGAATTCGGAGATATAATTCCATCAATAACAAAATCTTTTTTCTTCGGTTTTATTATAGGAGTAGTTGCATGTTACAAAGGATTTACCACAACAAGCGGAACTGAAGGCGTAGGCCGGTCAGCTAATTCTGCGGTGGTTATATCATCTCTTTTGATTTTTATAATAGATTTTATAGCGGTTGAAATAAGTGACATGCTTCATCTTACATGAACAGGATATGCTTATGACAGAAGAAATACAAGAGCTGGCAGGAAAGAAAGTGGTTTCCGGAGATAAGGAGGATGTAATAAAGATCCGTCATCTGAAAAAGTCTTTTGGGAAAAATCAGGTTCTGAAAGATTTCAGTCTTGACCTGTACAAAGGAGAAACGCTTTCTGTTCTCGGACAATCGGGATCGGGTAAATCTGTGCTGATCAAATGTATAATAGGATTATTGAAGCCGGATGAGGGAAGTATTGAAGTACTTGATAAAAATGTTCAGCAGTTAACGTCTTCCGAACTTGATTTCATGAGAACCCAGGTGGGATTTCTTTTTCAGAGCAACGCGTTGTATGATTCAATGAGTGTGCGTGAAAACCTCGAATTCCCTCTGCGTCGTCATCGCATACAATTAAGTGAAAGCGAAGTTAACGACAGGGTGATCGAAATGCTGAAAAATGTTGGTTTGGAAAATACGATTGACATGATGCCGGAGGAATTATCTGGCGGAATGAAAAAGAGGATCGCACTGGCACGGACTCTGATCTTAAAACCGGAAATTATTCTGTATGATGAGCCAACAACAGGACTGGACCCGATCACTTCAAAGGAAATAAGTCATCTGATACGAGAGTTGCAAAAAGTGTACAATACTTCCGGAATAGTAATCTCACATGATATGAGTTGTGTGAAACTTACTTCCAATCGCGTGGCGGTGTTATGGGATGGCAGATGCTACGCGACTGGTACCTACGATGAACTTAAGAGATCGAATGATGAGAATGTAAAACAATTTTTTCAGTAGGAAAATGGCAGCGGAAACGAGTAGGAATATTAAACTTGGCATATTTGTCATAGCAGGAACTGTATTGCTCATTGTTGCCCTGTACATGATAGGAGACAGACAGAATATGTTCACCAATAACCTGGAGATTCGTGCTCACTTTAAAAACGTGAGTGGTTTAATGGAAGGCAACAGCGTGCGTTACGGCGGAATAGATGTAGGAGCCGTTAAAGAAGTATACATTGCAAACGATTCAGAAATAGTCGTTGAAATGATCATCGACAAAAAAGCAAACCGTTATATCAAAGATAATGTTACGGCAACCATTGGAACAGACGGATTAATGGGCAACCGTATTATAAATCTGTTGCCAGGTGAGGGAACTGCACGTCCGTTAGATGATGGAACCAGAATTGCTGTTCAAAATCCTTTGGAAACAGATGAAATGATGCGCGATTTCAGTTCAACAGGAAAAAACATAAAATCAATTACCGAAAATCTAACTGCTATTACTGATAAACTGAGAGAGAACAACGCTCTCTGGACTTTGCTTGCGGACACTGTTATACCACAAGATCTGAAAAAATCAATGATGAGTATACGTGACATCAGCAGGAATGCCGTAAACGTAACAAGTGATCTGCGCAATTTCAGTTCGAAACTTGACCAACAGGGAAATCTCGCTTCAGTGATTACTGATACCGCCATGGGCGCTAAAGTCAACAACATATTTATGAGCCTTCAGCACCTGAGCGATTCACTGAATCTCGTAACGAAAAACATGAATGAAATTACAGCCAAGATAAATGGGGGAAGCGGAACAGCCTCAATGTTGCTCAACGATTCCGCGTTCGCCAAAAACGTAAACGAGAGCATAGAGAACATAAAGCTAAGTGCAGCAGAACTTGATAAGACCCTGGAAGGGCTTCAACATAACTTTCTGTTCAGAAAACATTTCAAGAAACGGCAAAAGCCGAAGACGCTGAATAATTAGCATGGGGGAAGTTTTGAAAGTTTAGAAAGTTGAAAGTTTGGAAAGCGCGAAGAGTCCTGACCGTTAGCATCAGGATTTAGAAAGTTGGAAATTTTGAAAGCTGCCGATCCTGACACCACAAGTTTATTTTACCATTGAATTTAAAAAACCTTTGCGCACCTCGTGACCCTTCGGGTACTGTGTTCTGTAAAATATTTCAAGCTGAGGAGGCAGAGAAAGCAAAAGAGCGTGGAGTTTATAAAACTATATGTTCTATGTTTCTATCTGTTTCAAAATAATTTCACGCGGAGATAGCGGAGGAAGCAAAGAGCGCGGAGTTTATAAAACTATATGTTCTATGTTTCTATCTGTTTCAAAATAATTTCACGCGGAGATAGCGGAGGAAGCAAAGAGCGCGGAGTTTATAAAACTATATGTTCTATGTTTCTATCTGTTTCAAAATAATTTCACG
>CBIHPU010000541.1:0-2988 GCA_966211935.1 uncultured bacterium
CAATGTTCGATTTCAGGTCCGAGATCATCATCCTGAGATTGCCCTTATATTTTTCCTGAAAAACTTTATCAAGCGAATCATTCATCGCGTCGTAACGCTTAAAATGCATAAAATACGCGTTCTCTGAATGCAGGAACCTTTTCTGAACACGTTCCGTCTTTTTTTCGCTGAAGAATTTTTTTTGTTCCAGCTCACGCATGAACGAAAGTACCAACTGCATTTTTTTCTGCTTTCTGTCGGATTCTTTCTGGTTCAGTCTATCCATTTCTTTATAAACCGAATCTAATTGTTCCGAACACTGCAAAACAAACGCGTCAAATTCCTTGTCGGAAGAATAGTCCCGCTTGTATCTATTCAGTACAACAGTATCGTTTTCAAAAAACTTCATAGTGGCTTTCCAGGAAATAAAATTGGCAAGATTTTCATTCAGATCGACGGAATTTTGCGCATAAATCGTGCCATGAAAGAGCTCGTGAAATATGAGGTCCGCAAGGTCTGCTTTAGATTTTTTTAACATTTCCGAAAAGACCGGATCCTTGAACCACCCCAGGGTTGACCAGGCTGAAACGCGACTTATATCCGCGTCGTAATCCAGCATTTTAAGCCTGCAATATTCTTTGATTGCTTTGGTGGAATCAAAATATCCTTTGTAACTAACTTTGCCCAGCCAGGGAAACTTCCATTCATACGCTTCAAGTTTATAAGGCGCACAGGCTGTAACTATCCACAGTAATGGTTTTCCTTTCTGATCGAAGTAGGTGTTGTAGTTGTCTGAAGGATCGTAATTAAGACTGTCAACGGAAAACTTTTTTACAGCCGCAATAAGTTCAAGTTTCTCTTTTTCCTCTGCTGTAAATTCTCCTTCGGCAATAAGGTTATTTATTTTTTCTGCCTGCCATACGATTTTCATTTGTCCCCGCGCCTGCGCCAATCCATAAACTGTCAGCTCCGTGTTGAGCAAGGTATAAGCCACCAAAAAAAATAAAATGACATCAAAGAAAATTATACTTGAAAATTTGCCCTTCTTCATACAGCGTGCAAAAGATTTTATCGCTTTGCCGCATAAAAATACTAAATGTATGAGTGAAGATTAAAGTTCATATAAGTTTGTAGGCAACATTCCGCCTCCCCACTCAATTACATTGTAACCATTTTTGTTTGCTGATGGAATTATTTGCTCATTGACAGTTTCGGTGTTTGAGCTGGCATCTGACCATAACATGAACACGCGAAAAATATTTTTTGGTTCAGGTTTTATCGTGAGCGGCGCGTACTTCGAAAATTCCCCGTTGAAAAGAAAATGTATGAATAGCTTTTCTTTTTTTATCATCAATGGAACCCAGTAGGTGATAAAATCCTGCTGTTCTCTGTCGTTTAAGCCCATCTGTGATAATTTATTTTCAAGAAAAGTAACGAGTTCCTTTTTGCTTACAATAAATCCTTTCGTTAAGTCAATGTCGCCGGTACCGATCTCAATTCCTCCTTCCCAAAAAAGATAATCGTATTTTCTTTCCCCAATTTGTAATTTTCCATTATCGCATGCTGTAATTTTCCATTCATTTTTATATTCAGGATATGTAAAATTTAGTTTACCCTTCAGATCAAGTTTTACTGAAATTTCTTTTACGGTTTCCGGATAAATATAAATAACTGGTTTGTCGCATATGACAGGATATTTCGATGTATGGAAATTTACCTGGATCTCCAATTGATAACCTGGTCGTATGTCAATTGTGTCAGTTTTTATTTCAGAAAACTCTGCGGAAAGATAGAATTGAAATACATATTGACCAGGTTTAAGGTTTAACCGGTTGGCGGTTTTTCCATCGGCGTTAATTGTACTGTTTACACCATTGTATGCGTAACGTATATCGCCACCTATTGGTTTATTTGTTGAAGCATCGTGAAAAGTAAACAGAACCAGCGCTTCTTTCGCACTTAACGAATTATCTCTAACGTTTTTTTTAATAAAATATGGCGCCATTGATTTTTCACGCGTAGCGAAAAGTGAAGCGCTCATCAACAGAAGCAGGAAATTGAGAAGATATCGCATTTGAATTTTAATATTGTGATGCAGATTCTGTTTTAATTCCATAAAAAATAAAACCCCGGTCAAGTGACCAGGGTTTGTTACTGAATAAAGATAATTTTATTGTATGGTGAGTTTTTTATTTACCAATCCCTTGCTTGTGAGTATGCTGACATTATAAATTCCTTTGCTCAGGTTATTCAATCTGATCAGGTTGTTTCCTGCGCTCTGTTTTTCAAAGCTGACCTGATTTCCAAGCATATCATAAATATTTACACTCTGAACTTCAAGTTTTCCTGTGTTAATATAAACTTCTTCTTTTGCCGGATTCGGATAAATGTTCACGAGTTCTGATAATTGCTCCAGCTGATTGATGCCTACAGGTTGGGTCAGATCGATTATCACAGAATCGCCGATCAGATTAAGTGGAACAGGATTTCCTGATGCTGTTATCGCATATGCGTTCTGCAGGTCAATATTCAATACCGCCATTCCAGACAAATTATCTGTAGTGACAACAATATTCAATTCTCCTATCTGACCAAAACCATTTCTGTTGATTCTGTTATTCCCTCCAACGCCGCAATCGATCTGCTCATCAGACGGTAATTGTTTTTCCATGCTGATTTCATTCGTTCCAGGAGTTCCCAGCCAGGATGTAATATAATTCACGCTACCAACACTGTCAGTCAGATTCAATTCGTATTTTATTTGATACGCGATTGCGTAGATACTGTCAACTGGCATAGTGCTTCTGCCCAAAATCACGCTGAATATTACAGTTTCGCCGAGCAATGCTGTGTCTTTATTCGCCACCAGGTATAGATCTGGCGCTAAAGAATTATAAAACTGTTGTCCAATTCTGAAAGGATGTGTGTTGTTGTAATTCTGAAGAATGGCATTAATATCTGCTGTATCAACAAGGCCGTTACCATTGCAATCCGAATGTTTATCATCAG
>CBIHPU010000542.1:0-2988 GCA_966211935.1 uncultured bacterium
TCTTAAATGGATCTTCTTTATCCTGCTTGCATTTATCAGCTTTGAATGGTTTATGCGCAAACGAAACGGATTGTATTAAATCTCCGCTATTAACACTGCCCTGTAAATAACCCGTTAATATCCTGTTCAAAACGCCCTTCACCTTAAGGTACCTTTGGGCGTGCGTTTTTTATCTGCAAAGCATATCCGCCTTTTCCAGGCAATTTTTATTCTGATCCTGTTGGGATTATTCCTGGCATCCTGCCGCGGAACAAAGAATTCCACTTCGTCCGTAAAGAATGTAGAAACTGAAACAGCTGAGGAAAGAACGCTAAGAGAAAAATACGCCATTCAGCTTGGTGTTGATGCCGCTACGCTCAAAAAACAAGCGGCGCTGCTCAGGTTTATTGATGAGTGGTATGGTGTTCCGTATAAATATGGAGGAAAGGACAAAAATGGGATCGATTGCTCTGCTTTCTCTTCCCGGTTACTTGCAAATGTTTATGGAATATCAGTTGCCGGTTCCGCACAGGAACTTTATGATTTGTGCAAGTCTGCGGACGTTTCCGATCTGAAAGAAGGGGACCTGGTCTTTTTTAAAATTGAAAGTAAAAAAATTACACACGTTGGTGTTTACCTTATGAATAACAAATTCGTTCACGCTACTACCAGGAAGGGAATTATGATAAATGATCTCAGTGAAGCGTATTATAAAAAATATTTTTTTTCCGGAGGAAAAGTCAAAACAACAATGGCGGCAACCAAATAAATAATTAAAAGTAAAATGGATATCCGTTCACTTTACCTGCCGGACTTTGCGCCTTACCGCAGGATCAAAATGCTGAAAAACCTGATTGCGCTGGCAACTCTGTCTTCCTTGCTTGTCTCCTGGAAATTGTGGATTGGTGAACGATTGTTTCCGAGAATACCGGCGTTCGATGCTTTGCCGGTACTTAATAACGCAATCGAAATTTTTATTTACGGGGCAATGCTTTTGAGCTGCGTATTTATTTTTCTGAGTCGTAAGCCACGCGTTTTTATATTGACGCTTTTGCTGCTTGCGTCTGCAATGTGTCTTGCTGATGTCAATCGTCTTCAACCATGGGTCTATTTGTATGCTTTGTTATTTTTTGTAATGCTTTTCTATAACTGGCGCGTTGATGAACCGAGGGATTACACACCGGTATTTTCAACTATCCGGCTTACAATTATCGCTTTTTTTATCTGGGATGGATTCCATAAAATGAATTACTCTTACATTCATGAAACATGGCCATGGATGCTTCATCCATTCGAATCTGTCATCTCGCATAAAGCGCTGTCGCTTTTGTCTAAGTCCGCATTCGTTTTACCTGCAATTGAAATTCTGGCTGCCGTATCGCTGTTTTTTCCAACTTTAAAACGTATTGGAATACCAACACTTTTTCTTCTGAATATCATAAACCTTGTTTGCCTTGGACCGTTTGGGAACAATTTCAATCCGGTGTTGTGGCCATGGAATATTTGTATGATAATAATGGTTTATATTGTTTTCGCAGGCAGAGCGGAATCAAGATATTATCATCTTTACCATACACTACAGTTTAAGCCTTTGTATTTGGTTTTATTTTGCGCTATTATTTTACCCGCTATTAATTTCAATTCACGTTTAAACACGCGTGGATTAACCAATTTTACTCCAGGTCAAATTAACGGTGTAAGTGTTGAGCTTTCTGATGAAGCAGCGGGAAAATTACCGCTTTACATATCATCATTTGTTTCGCACAGAGAAGGGAAAATTCTGTTGAACGTAAACCGATGGGCAATGTTTGAACTGAGTTCGCCCATAAATGCTTCATCTTTGATTTATTACCGTATTGTGGAGGAGGTTAAGAAAATAACCTGTTGTCCTCACGATGTTAATCTGCGGTTCAAAGAAAATTCATCTCAGGTAGCTGCACTCTGATTTCCTTGCCTATTTTTGCAGGAAAACCAGAATTGTGAAAAATATATCAGCCATTTTATTTGTTCTCCTTTTTATCGCAGTGGGAGTTCTTTCGTATTTTGTATTCGCTAACCGCAACACTTCAGTACAGCCCGTTACTGCTGATAAGGATAAAGACGTAAAAGTAAATCTTGATAAAGTTGATTTATCAAAGTTGCCGGAAGGAAAGATTGCCTATGTGGACCTCGATTCTATTTCCACGAAATACGATTATGTGAAAGATCAGGCAAAATCACTTAAGAGTCGTTACCAGTCATTGAACAGCCAATATGAGAGCATGGCAATGAGATTTCAGGAAGAGTACCAGAAATTTCAGGAATCTGTTAACGCGGGCATAGCGCCGCAATCTCAGTTGGAACAAAAGCAGGTTGAACTTCAGCAGAAAAATAATGAGCTGATACAAAAAGAAAACCAGATCAAAAACCTGGAAATGGAAATGGAGGAAGTACGTGTTAAAACAACACAGCAGGTGTATGATTTCATTAAGAAATACAATGAGAAATATAATTATGATTTCATCCTGGCAAGAAACTCATTCTTCAATACTTTAGCCTATGCCAATCCGAAATACGACATCACTCAGGCAGTTATTGATGGTCTGAACGAAGAATATAAAATGAAAAAATCTCAGCCTAAATAATAATGGAAGCTAAAGGAAAATTGTACGAAAAAATAAAATCTGTTGCTGAATTCCACGAGGTGTTCAGAATAGGAAATGCTGCGGAGCCCGGTTTAATTGATGAGAAGGATTATATGCTGAGATATAATCTGCTGAAGGAAGAGAACGACGAATATCTTGACGCCTGTAAAAAGGGGGATATGATTGAAATTGCAGACGCCCTGGGTGATCAGCTGTATATTCTCTTCGGAACGATTCTTAAACATGGCCTGCAACACAAGATCGAAGAAGTGTATGATGAGATCCATCGCAGCAACATGAGTAAACTGGATGGGAACGGCGAACCAATTTTTCGTGAAGACGGAAAGATATTGAAAAGCGAACTTTATTTCAAACCGGATATCAG
>CBIHPU010000543.1:0-2988 GCA_966211935.1 uncultured bacterium
TGTACTTCCAACAAAAGCGAAACCGCGTTTTTTCAGATCAGCGCTCATCGCGTCGCTTTCTTTTGAGGTGGCAGGAATTGTTGAAGAGGATTTATTTTTATGGACAATCGTTTTTCCGTTTGTGAATTGCCAGATGTAATTGTTGAATGAACCGAATTCTTTTTGGATCGCGATAAATGCCCTGGCGTTTTTTACACTCGCTTCAATTTTCTGACGGTTTCTGATAATGCCTTCGTCCTTCATCAGTTTTTCTATTTCGCGGGTGCCGAACTTCGCGATCTTTTTATAATCAAAATTTTTAAATGCCTTACGAAACCCCTCACGCCGGTACAGGATTGTTCTCCAGCTCAAGCCCGCCTGGAAGCAATCAAGGATCATGAATTCGAAATGTTTTTCGTCATTGTGAACGGGCCGCCCCCATTCATTATCGTGGTACTCCTTCATTAAAGGATCGCCTTTGTGCCATTCGCAAGTTGCCATACGCTTAAGGTTTTGATTTATAGTATTTTGTGGTATTTATCTTGAATTAAAATTTATTAAATTGCGCAGTACTATCCTCAATATGAGGTGATTACTGCTGACTGATTAATTAGACGAACACGCTCAAATGCTAGCTCAATATTAATTTTTTAAACAAAATTGATCGTAACTTTGTTGAAAAGTAATTATACTTATTATAATGTTTGATATTCTAAAAAACTTCGAGGAAAAGTACGGAACCTTAAAGAAAAAGGGGCTGCGAATTGAGGGATTGAACATGATCGATCCTAAGCGCAAGAAACACGTTATCGTGATTTCCAAGCCTTTTATTTTTGATAACCGTTCACTTCCTAAAATATACCAGGGGCTGGAAATCAAGGCGAAGATCGAAGGTGATCTTCCTGAAGAATTTAAGCCAAACGTTGCACGCAAGGAATACACCTGGGCACCAATGAAATTTGAAACGTATGTGGATCGTTGCGCGACCGAGATCCGGAAAAAATTAAACAATCCTAACATGAGCCGCGAGGAAATGTTGGACGCTTTGGCTTTTGGAAATTTCCAGGAGCACAAAAGAAAAAGCATTCAATTAATGCAAGAGGGAAAAATTCCTCCCTTCGAACTGAACTAAGGGATTGATTCAGCGCATTAATTAAATCGCTTTGAACACAGAAAACCCCGATACATTGTATCGGGGTTTTTCTTTTTCATGTCTCGTCCTGAAAAAAGTTGACTGCTTTTCTGCAATGATTACTTAATATTCCACTCCGGCAATTCTCGGCCTGGCGTATAAGGTGCCTTCCACATTTCAAGTTTCTTCTCGTAACCCTCAATATCTCCCTTCACTTTTTTCAATGTATTATACATTGGTCTGAACATATTGTTCGCTTTGTCATACTGCTCCTTCCACGTTGTTGTTGATGGCTGCCACGTGCTCCAGATACTATAAACGATTCCATCGAGAATTCCGTTCAGCCCTGGCAGCGTTTCAAATTCGCGTTTCGCCAGACTCTTATCGCCATTGAATTTTTCTTCGAGTTCAATCAGTTCAAGTTCTGTCGCTTTTACATCTTTCATAATTGTTAATGCTTCTCCGCCTTTCATCAGCGCCGCCTGCTTAATATATTTCAGTTTGTTTTTCATCTCACCGCGATAAGAATCGCATGACTGAACTACACGTCTGAACTCCGCAAGATTTTTATTGAACGCGTCTGCTTCACGTTTATCTTTAATTGAAAAAGTCGTATTGTTCAGTGTCTTTATCGCGAATGCTAACGGCTCGGTCATTTTCTCCGCTGTTCCGTTTTGCATTTTTATAATATGCACTTTGTAGATACCGGGAATCGCTAATGCTCCCTGCTCGATCCACTCATACGGGTTGTCGTAATCCGGGGTATTAAAATTCACCGGTGCGGTTAATTCATGACGCCCATCCCACACAATTCTCTGCAGTCCTTTTTTTGCGGGCGCCTTTAACTGTCTAACAGCGTTGCCTGCTTCATCAGTAATAACAAATAACAGGAACGCCGCTTCTTCACGATCTTCCAAACGCATTGAATCGACACTTGGATAATAAACAGGCTGATTGTTTTTCATTTTTTCTTTCTCAACATCTCTGCGTATCTGTTTCAGCGTTCTGTATTCATCTTTAATGTAATAAGTGAATGTCGCGCCAACAGAAGGATTGTCAGTCTGGAAAAACGAAGCGCCCTGGAACGATTTTCCTTTATGCCCGAGTGGAAAGGATGCATTATAAACAATTCCATCTTTTATCGGAAAAATTTTAGCTTTCTGATCGAAATCCTCCTTTTTCATTTTCTGCAAAGGCGAATAATCATCCATTACATAAAATCCTCTCCCAAATGTTCCGACAACAATGTCGTTTTCTCTTTTCTGTATCGCAATGTCACGCACACTGGTCATTGGCATATCATTCATAAACTTCACCAATGCAATAAACTCCTCCTCTTGCAGGTAAATTGCTTGAAATACTCACCCAGCTTTTTCCTTTGTCAATGCTCTTCATTAAATATGGTTTGAAATCTCCCATTCGCAGATTGTTGAAACAAGCATACACAACATTTTCATCATGCTGCGAAGCAGTGATGTATTGAACCAATGTCTGATCAGGCACTCCTGAAAAAGTTGAAACCTTGTTCCATGTTTTTCCATTATCTGTTGTTACCTGTATCAATCCGTCATCAGTACCTGCGTATAAAATATTTTCATTTTTTGGAGATTCGCAAAGCGAAGTGATGTTTCCGTAAATAGTTGTACTCTGATTTTTCGCGATCGCGTCCATGCTCCACACTTTACCCATCACCGGTATTTTGTTACGGTCAATATTTCTGCTCAGATCGCCGCTGATTAGGTTCCAGGTATTTCCATAGTCATCCGAACGATAAACTTTTTGCGACGCGAAATAGAGTCGCTTGTAGGCAAAAAATCTTAAGATAAAATGGGATTCCCCATAAAAAAAATTTGATTAATATTCTTATTTTTAAAAAG
>CBIHPU010000544.1:0-2985 GCA_966211935.1 uncultured bacterium
TAAGCTTTTGAGGAAGAAAATTTCTCCAGTTTGAATGTATTAATTGCTGATGATTTTGTCCAAAGCACTTTCTTTTTATTCCGGTACATAAACATGTTGATGGCTACTTCGAGTTGATATCCGGTTACGGGATGATGAAATATCGTTTTCAGGTCGGTCGTTTTTAAAATTCGTTCTCCTGATAACAGAGTATCAATTCTGAATAATTTTATATACCATGGCGCACGCATCCTTCGCATTATTATCATATCAATGTCTTTACAATAGTGGATGGCGTTTACGGCACGGGTAATTTCATCTTCTTTCAGGTCTTTGAGGTCCGCATCAATCAACAATATAAACTCGTTCTTTGCTAATATCAGTCCCTGTTTTACCGCATTTGCTTTACCCTGATTTTTTGAAAGTTTGACCAATATTAGTTCGGGACAGGTTTTTCTTGCAACAGCAGAGCCGTTGTCTTCCGATCCGTCATCAACTCCGATGATCTGTGATATTCCCTTTACCTTTTTTACGACTTCAAGAACATGCCGGATGTGTAGTTCTTCGTTATAAAATGGTATAATGCAGGTTACATTTCGTGGTGGAACTATCATCCTTGGTTTTTTATAACCCTCAGTCCTTATAAACTTATACCATATTGTTTAGTTGACCTGAAGAAGCAAAATGGGATTTATTATGGTAATCATCATGCAATGGGTAAAAAGCACCCGCGATAATAGTCTATTATTTTTCTGGATCTACTTTTTCAAAATTTCCTTTTCTTTCTTTCTTGTTTTCTCTTTAGTCTTTTCACGCCTGAATAGTTTTTTTTCTTTTATAGAAAAATACGAACCTTCATTCAGGAAATGCATTTTCATTCCTGCAGCGTAGACCGGATTTCTGTTGGCTGCTTCATCAATATTTGTTTCAGTAATTTCAGATGGATCCATAATGATCACCATTTCAGATCCAACAGCTTCTATAAAGTTCCCTTCTTTTATTAAAGCTCCTCCATTCTCCGGAACAGCAATTCCAATACGATCCCTATTCTCTAATAAAGCAAGTGAAAGACGCGCAAGTCTGCCACTGAAAATAAAGTGTGTGTCTACAATTGTGCCTGGTAATAAATTCATTCCGGGACGAATATCAACATCTCCTTTTATCAGATTTTTTTTCTCATAACCATCACCAATAGTGAGATCGGAAATGATCATCGCTCCCGCGCTGGTCCCTCCTAGAATAAAATTTTCATCTTCTTCAAGTCTCCGAAATAGAATTTTTTCCAGTTCTGTTCCAGCGAGTATCTCTAATATTTTTCTTTGATTCCCTCCACCGATAAACACCGCTGTCGCGTCTTTCACCATATTTATATGTTCGTCTTTCAGGTACCTGGAGTCAATGTCCAGCATGCAAACTTCTTTTACGCCTTTGTCTCTAAAATATTTTTCATAAAGTTCAAATGATTCTCTGGGATACGCTGTACCGGTAGTAATGATGGCGATCTTTGCCTTTTGAGGATCGTTATATAAAAAACGCAAAGGAGTGTCTTGTGTTAACTCTTCTTTTTCCGATTCCTGTTCATTGTCTTCTCCGCGGTATTCTCCTCCGCCAATCAGAAGTATGGTTCCTTTGTATGACATGTGTGTTTTATTATTCTCCTGTATATATAAAATTTGTTCCACCCCTTTGCATCTTGGCGGATCAGTGAACCGAAAATTAATAGGATAAGATTTACACGCTTTGGAAGACTCTTGTGTATCAGCTTTCACAGAATTTCTTTTCTGTGTGAGGAAACTCAGTCCAGTGCATGATCGTTATGCGGCATCACTACCTGCTCAGCTATTTACTTTAGCGGTATATATGATTTGACATGAGCATTGTAAAAGAATTTAAAGAATTTGCGCTTAAAGGAAATGTAATTGATCTTGCAATAGCGGTGATTATTGGTGCCGCGTTCGGCGCTATCATAACTTCTCTTGTAGATAACATCTTAATGCCCCTGATCGGAATTATTTTAAATGGATCAGATTTTCAGGACTGGGTATTTAAGGTACGTGATGCGGAAATCAGGTACGGAATGTTTATAGCCGCTGTTGTAGATTTTATTCTTATCGCTTTTACTTTGTTCCTTGTTATTAAAGGAATTAACCGAACGAAACGACAAAAAGCTCCTGTTACAGTTGAGATTCCTAAACAGGAACAGTTGCTTACGGAAATACGGGACCTTCTTAAGAACCGAAACATTTAAACGTTTTTAATAAAGTAGCTATTTTCTTTCATAAACAAAAGGGACATGCCGTTTTCTATTTGATCAAGTTAAAACAATAATTTACCTATATGAAAAAGATATTACTCTCAGTTTTTTCGTTATTTCTTATTGTCGTTGCTTTTTCTCAGGATACTATCTGGCGTAAGAGCGGAATTGCGGCTGTAAATATTTCTCAGGTATCGCTCACAAACTGGGCTGCCGGCGGCCAAAGCTCTATTGCAGGTAATGCAATTGTGAATTATTCCGCAAAATATCTGAAAGGGAATACGTCATGGGATAATTTTCTTGATCTGGGTTATGGTGGCGTAATGCAGGGAAGAGACAACCGTGTATTCAAAACTGACGACAAAATGGAGTTTACTTCCAAATTCGGACAAAAAGCTTTTGGTGATTTTTATTACTCAACGCTGTTCAATTTCAGAAGTCAGTTCGCGCCCGGTTATAATTTGCCCGATGATGAAAATTATATTTCAAACTTTCTTGCGCCGGGATATTTTTTACTTTCTGTTGGCATGGATTATAAGCCTGATCCATATTTTTCAGCATATCTTTCGCCTGCCGCGGTGCGATTGTTAGTTGTGAATGATCAACACTTATCTGATGCAGGCGCGTTTGGAGTAGATAAAGGAAAACGAACACGACTTGAAGCAGGAGCTTATTTTCGTTCAGTATTCAAAAAAGATGTTTCGCCTACTGTTAACTTACAGGCTTCTCTTGATCTATTCAGTAATTATCTG
>CBIHPU010000545.1:0-2984 GCA_966211935.1 uncultured bacterium
GGGAAAAAAGTAAAATTTCTCTTTTGCTGATGAGCGTGATTGGAATAGTATTATTTTCCAGTTACAGTTACAATCATAACATTTCGGATCTCGGAAACGCGTTTAATGAAGTTTACGCGGATAGGTTAATCGCCCAGGATTACATTTATAAAATCTCAGAAAAAATCCATCACCAGGAAGTTGAATTAAAAGAAGGAAAAAACTTTCATTCGCTAAAAACTGAATTCGCCGCCGTCAATAAGGAGATCCTGGAAATAATTTATCAGTATGAGAAAACACAATTGACTCCAGATGAAAAAGTTGTTTTCTCTGATCTTAAAAAAAACGTCTACACTTTAAAATCTTTATCGGATCTAAAAAATGAAAAGCCCGGAATAAATTTGAACGCGCAGTCAGAAGGTTACGCGAATGAGATTGGTAATGCGCTGATAAATCTTGGCGCCTTATCTGAAATTCAAATTGCCAGAGGAAAAGACCTGAATAAGGATTCAATAAGAATAACTTCAAGTTCTGAAATGCTTAATCAGTTTACCATTGCAATGCTGATATTTATTGCAGTTTTGATCCAGGTAATTGTTTTTGCATCAAAATCAACACAGCCCAAATTCGTACAGGACCAACAATTGAATTAACTAAAGTTCGGTTCACGTTTATTCTTCTGTTTTTAGTTAATCATACGGCCGGCCGCCGCCAGGATTATTTTTATTGCATCACTCAGTAACAAGACTTTAGGGATTATAACAAATCTTTTGTAACCTTCTGGTGGTTCGCCTACTCTAATAGAGTATAAACCACAACCTACCTATATGATTTACCTTGCAATTGGATTATTTGCTTTGTCAGCAGTGCTGGGATTAATGATCCTTATAAAATGGCTCACAAAGAAAAACGCTTCAAAAGGCGTGATCTACTCACATGGAATTGCAGCTGCAGCAGCACTTGTTCTTTTAGTCGTTTACGCGATTCAAAATCCTGGAAATTTCCCCAAAGTGAGCCTGATTCTTTTTGTTGTGGCAGCTTTAGGAGGATTTTATATGTTCTTTAATGATATGAGAAATAAACCAAGTCCAATGGCGGTTGCTTTCATACACGCTTTGCTGGCAGTTGGAGGATTTGTGATGCTTTTGGGTTTTGTTTTAATGTAAAAAGAAAATGAAAATATTCGGACATCCAATACATGTAATGCTCATACATTTTCCGTCGGCGCTTTTTCCGATGGATCTGGCCTGTTTTTCCATCGCGTATTTTACAAATATCGAATCGTTGCAACACGCGGCATTTTATGCAATGATTGGAGGAGCTTTATCTGGCTGGATCGCAGTGATAACTGGAATGATTGACCTTGGAGCATTGTTTAACAAAAAACCAACGTCGATGAAAAAGGCGCTGATTCACGGAGGAATAAATTCAACCATGCTGATCGGATACAGTATCTTTGCATTCATAGCATTTAATAAATATCCTCAGATCGTAAAAGACGACGTTCTGATCCTTTCAATTAAGGCAGTTTTGGTTGTATTAATGATAGCAGGAAATTTTATTGGAGGAAGTTTGGTGTTGAAGGACAAAGTACTTAGTGAGAATTAGAAATTGAAAATTATAAATTATAAATGAAGAAGATAATTTTAATGGCATTAGCGTTAAGTACAGTAGCAGTTGCTTGTAAAACAAAAACTGTATCAACAACTTCCAATGAAACAACACTGGACGCGCAACTGGTGGCAGTACAAACAAGATTTCCGGATGCGACAAAAGCAGAATTGCAGAAAGGACATTCCATTTATACGGGCGCATGCACAGAATGTCACAGGAAAAAAAAGGTCACCAAATACACGGAAGTAAAGCTATTGAACATTGTTGATGTGATGGCAAAAAAAGCCAAACTTACGGCTGAAGAAAAACAGGCGCTTATCAGATTTGCAATTGGCGTGAGAGCCACATCAAAATAATTTCCAAACACTAAGTTATGAGTACCATAAAAGAATTTGAGCATTACAAGGACACGGAGATAATCGATAAAATTCTGAAAGGAGAAAACCAACTTTATGAATTGTTGATACGCAGGCACAATCCGTTTTTATATCGTATAGGGAGATCCTACAACTACAATCATCATGACACGGAGGATCTGATGCAGGAAACTTATATCAACGCGTTTTATAGTTTACCGAAGTTTGAAGGCAAGTCAAGTTTTAAAACCTGGATCACAAGGATAATGCTGAACAACTGTCATCATAAAAAAGAGAAATTCAGTTTTAAAAATGAAAAAGCAGTTGATGAAATCCGAATTGAAAAAAACAATCCTTTGTTTCACCATCAAATGAATACAGAAAAAAAATTATTGAATAAAGAACTTGGTAACGTTCTGGAAAACGCGCTGGGAAAAATTCCGGAAGATTACCGCCTGGTGTTTATACTTCGTGAATTAAACGGCCTAAGCACAACAGAAACATCTGAAGCCGTGAATATTTCCGAGGCAAATGTAAAAGTCCGGTTAAACAGGGCTAAAACCATGTTGCGTTCGGAAATTGAGAAAATGTATTCTCCTGACGAGATCTATGAATTCAACCTTATCTATTGTGACAGAATAGTGGAAAATGTAATGGCAAAAATTAATTCAGGGAAATAATAAAAAAAATGCAGGCAGATCTGTTAACGGAAAAATTACTTGCTGAGATCAGTGACGATCATTTCAGCGCATCGCTGGAAACTCCAATGCGAAAAGATGCCTTTGAATTAAGTGATAATCAAAAAATAAAAATCATCGCCGGTCATTTCCGGGAGATCATGCAAACGCTCGGCCTGGATCTGACTGATGACAGTCTAAAAGATACGCCGCTTCGCGTTGCCAAAATGTATGTGAAAGAAGCTTTCAGCGGACTCAATCCCGTAAACAAACCACAGGTAGCGCTCTTTGACAACAAGTACAGATACAATGAGATGCTGATAGAAAAAGACATCACATTATATTCTTACTGTGAACA
>CBIHPU010000546.1:0-2983 GCA_966211935.1 uncultured bacterium
TTTCACGCGGAGTCATGAAGCAGAAATCACAAGGCAGATTTCGCTTCATGATCCGCACGAAGGAAACGGAGAGCGCGGAGATTATTTCGTAATCCATAGATTCGTATTAGATCCGATAGCTATCGGGTCGTAATTCGTAGATTTCAGCCGCAGATTTCGCAGATCAACGCAGATGAAGACAAAAAATTTCACGCGGAGTCATGAAGCAGAAATCACAAGGCAGATTTCGCTTCATGATCCGCACGAAGGAAACGGAGAGCGAGGCGATTTTTTCGTAATCCGCAAATTCGCATCAGATTCCGATAGCTATCGGGTCGTAATTCGTAGATTTGTATTATGAAGTTTATCGTAAAAATTCTCATTTCCACTCTTGCGGTTCTGGTAAGCGCCTGGTTGCTGCCAGGAGTGGATATTAAGAGCAATAATTTTGGAACCGCTATTTTAATTGCGGTGGTTATTTCATTTTTAAATGCTGTTGTAAAACCTGTTTTGGTTATTCTGACAATACCGATCACTTTTTTAACGCTTGGACTCTTTTTACTGGTGATAAACGCGCTTATCATTCTGTTCGCCGATTACCTTATTGATGACTTTGAGGTACGCGGATTCTGGACTGCGTTATTTTTCAGTATTATTTTATCTTTTGTTAATTCTTTGTTCGAACACATACAAAAGAAAAGCGAAAGCTGATTTTCCGAAAAACTTAGTGAATGCCATTCTTTATCTCGATAACTTATATAAATTAGGCATCTTATTTTTATTCAAATGAACATTAATTTCCAGCTGATTGCAGTGATGACACTGTGTCTTATGGCGTCCTTAACCAAAGCACAGTATGTACCGAAAGATCCGAATAAGGAATTATTACAATTATTTCCGGACGACGATTACATAACGAGAAACGAAAACAGGCGGTATGTTTTTGCAGTATCAGAGACAAAAGACAAGAAAAAAGAACCTGTGCTTACAATCATTGAAAAATATAACGCGGATTTCATAACGCGTCATGACTACTTTAAAAAAATTACCCGGGTTTTCTACGACAGTTATTCAAAGGTTGACAAGGTAAAGTGCAAAGAGAACGGCAAAACACTTACGGAATTGCCAATGATAAATTCCAATTACCAGAGCGAAAACATTTTTCACGATGACGTAAAAATCTGCGCGTTTCCGTTGGACATGAAGAAGGGCCTGCTTTATAATATTGAATATGCAAAATATATGTATAACGCACGTGTGTTTACAAGAGTGTATTTTCACACCGGATCACCCATAGGCAAAAAAACAGTTGTATTTGAAATTCCGGATGGAGTCGTGGTAGAATTTAAAGAATTCAATTTCGAAGGATACAAAATAAAAAAGAAAGAAAACAAGATTGCGGCGAAGAAAGCTACAGAAGTTATTTTTGAAGTTGAGCGCCTCGCGTCAACACCGGATGAAAACAACAGTCCCAGCCACGCAAAATACCTTCCACACCTGCTCGTGTTTGTGAAATCTTTTGGCATCAAGAACAAAACCACCAAGGTTTTTGAATCGCACAACGACATTTACAGCTGGTGCAAAAACCTTACAGACAGTGTAGACAACAGCGGTGACGAATTAAAAACACTTGCAACCGAACTAGCGGCGGGTGAGACCGATTCAACTAAAATAATGGAAAAAGTTTTTTACTGGGTGCAGGATCATGTGCGTTACATTGCGTTTGAAGATGGAATAATGGGATACAAGCCAATGGAAGCAAAAAAAGTGTACACCCAGCTTTATGGCGATTGCAAGGGCATGGCTAATTTTATGAAGACCATTCTGCGGCACCAGGGTTTTGATGCACGTTTAACGTGGATAGGAACAAGCGACATCCCATATCACAACGATCTTCCGTCATTATCGGTTTACAATCATATGATTTGCTGTGTAATTTCAGGTGGAAAAAAATATTACCTGGATGCCACCGAAGACTGGATTGCACTTGATGATTATGCCGAGAGAATACAGGGCCGGCCGGTTATGATTGAGAACGGCAATTCATATCTGCAGGAAACTATACCACATTTTACATACGAGCGAAACAAAAATTACTGTAAAACGGAGTTCACCTTGTCAGGTAATGTTTTGAAAGGAAACTACAGTTACGAAATGACCGGCGAGGGCAAAACAAGATTTCTGAGAGGAGTCGCGTCTACACAAACAGAAGACAAGTACAACGCGATAAAAAATTATATTCGTTAAGGCAATAAAAACCTATCGGTAACCAATTATAAGACTTCCGATCTGAACAACCGTCGCCAACCAATCAGTATTAATGGCGAAGTGGAATTAAAAAATGCCTGCTATAAATTGTCAAATAACGAACTGTTGTTATTACCTGAAAAAGATTTTGATTTTGAATTCCTCCAGTTTGATTCGACACGCATAACAGATTATGAGTTCCATAGTAAATATTTCCTGGTTTACAGTAATAAGATTAATCTCCCTTCCAACTCAAAAGTCAAATCGCTTCCTGAACCGGTAAACATTACAAACGATCTGTACGAATTCAGGCTCAGCTACAAAATAGAAAATGGCGCGGTAACGGAAGAGAAGACAATAATTATTAAAAAACCTCTACTAGAAAAAAAATATTTTGATCAATGGAACAAAGACATCCGTCTTGTAAAGAAATTTTATCACTCCCCTTTGGTTATAACACTTTAAAAACATTTAAACAGTAAGATTATGAAGAAGATATTTGCCTGCTTATTATTTCTTCCCGTATACATTTTTTCACAAACAACAGACACCACATCTATTCCGCAAAAATGGAAGAATGAATCGGTAGTTATCCTGGATTACAGTTATGAGTACTACATTAACACCTGGGGACAGGAAGATTATTATTATTACGATAAAAAAAACGAACAACGTCTGAAAATAACATACCTGGTTCGTGACAAATGGGGAGTAAATGAACTTTCGCAGATCATACTGAAGCAACTGAACAGTTCAG
>CBIHPU010000547.1:0-2972 GCA_966211935.1 uncultured bacterium
GAAAAGTCGTAGCCGAGATACTTTCCCGTTTCAAGACAGGTTGATGCAATTTCTGCGGCTGTTTCTTTGTCAATTTCTTTTTGCCAACTGCCAATTTTATCAGTGGAGACGGGTTTGAGCATTGATCCATGGACGTCGCGCACCCAATCAATATAGGGATCGCCAACTGTTTCTTTTTTTGCCTGCAAAAACTTTTCGAATGTTTCATGGTATTGCAGCATCTCGTTGTAATAAGCAATTCCAAAAAAATCGCAGGCTCTTTTTAATTCTGTCTCGGGATCAGAAACAAGATCCTCGTATCGTAACACCTGGAAATTGCCTGGATAAAGTTTTTGCATTTTATTTACGTTCCTGAACGTATCGTTCCATATTCCGGCCAGATAATGATAGTCGCGGCTCTTATTGAATTTACGTTTTACACGGGATACAATGTTGTCGCGAACATCCCTGGTTAAAAGCAGAATCTTTGCGTCTGGAAATATTTTTTTTACAAGTTCAGGATAATAGAGGAAAGTGATCTGCTTATCAATGAAGACAGAGATTTTCGATTTATTCTTAAGATCAAGAAAATGAAAATATGTAACCCGGATCAATAACTGATAGTTGAGATCGTCTTTAAGTTTTAGGAGGCTATCACGCAATGTCAATGGATCCGAATAGAACATTTTTAAGTTCCTTTCAAACATCAGCACAAATTCATTAACATAACGCGTGATCTCTTCTTCGGTCCACCTGGTCTTCTGACTGTACTTCTTATAAAAATATAAAGCGAAAAGTTGTTCTGATGTGCAAAGTACTTCCGGGATCTGGTTGAACATTCCTGTTAACATGCTGCTTCCTGTCCTTTCAGTACAAAAAATAAAATGTATTGGCAGTGATGCTAAATACCGGAGGTCATTTTCTTTTTGTTCGTTCAGCATCATTAACTGTAGCAGAATTCTTATTTATTATATCGCACGATTCCTTCTTCACGGTGTCCGGTCTGAACATAAGCTTCTCCGTATCGAACCTGACGTATCAATTTTCTGAACCACCATGGCAACCAATAATACATTTTTGGATAAGCGATTGCCATTACCCAGAACCAGAATTTTCCAATTGCAATTTGCAGAGGTTTTCTAACCGGACGAAAATTTTCCGGTGGTTCGTAGCCAAGTTTCTCTGCAAGTTTTCCGTTTAGTGTCCATACAAGATTTGTGCGGTACTCTCCAAGTCCCGTTTTCCACACACCAATTTTATCTGTATACAATTTTTTAGTCAATCCATCATGGTCACGCTTTATCGAGTGAATAACATGTTCCGATAATACTTTTTCTTTCGCTAAGAATTCGGATTTTACTTTTGAATCATATTCCAGCATTTGCGGATGATACTCAAGATTTAAAAAACCGCACAGACGTTTTAATTCGTTTTCGGGATCTGAAACAAGAGTTTCGTATTTGGTGAGGATAAAACGGTCAGGCGCATATTTACTTAAACCTTCAAGTAAGAGGGAATAAATTTTGGTCCAGACAATGCTTAATTTAAGCAGGTTGTATTTTGCACCACGTCGCTCTGCGCGTCGGATCTTAATAAGCACATTATCGCGCGGATCGCGTAACAGGATGATGAATTTTGCATCCGGAAAAATTCCCGTAACTTTTTTTAAGTGATTATGAAGAATTAATTCTTTCGGAACAAAAGCCCTGATGTCCGACTTATCTTTTTCGGGAAAAAACGCGAAATAGCATAATCGGACGGCAACTTGATAATTGAGTTCACCTTTATATTCCTTCAGCATTTTTTCCAGGTCCTCATGAGAGAAGAACTGAAACTGAAGACCAAGTTTACCTTTTGAGAACAGCAAAAAATCGCGAGCAAATTCTTTTATTACATTGCTATCCCAATTTTTTATAGCGTGATATCCGTCGTAAAGATTAAAAACGAACGTTTCTTCCGATACGGAAATAACATTTGGATGCGCATTGAACATGCTTGCCAGTAATGTACTGCCGGTTCTGCCAGTTGATACAATAAAATGTATCGGTAACTTTTCAGGATTCTCCGGTAATTGCATCAATTCTGATTATCTAAGATCTTTTTCAATTTCTGCGTCAGGTTTTCTGCTTCCTGCAGATTGTTCTTTCTAGCGTGATAACCGATAAGAAACCTGTAAACCTGTTCATTTCGTGTGTTCTTATCTATCGCGTAAGAAAGTTGTTGCACCGCTGCCGCTGTATCGCCGGATGCTATAAGCAAATTGCTGTGCTGAATATGTGGTAAATCGCTTTCCGGAAATTTTTTCTTGGCCTGATTTATATACGAATCTGATTCATCCTTCTTTTTAATTTGAGAATAAATATTCGAGGCGATTAAAAGCGCGTTTGGATTTTTTCCTGGATCTTTCGCCAGAGCTTTTTGCAAAACATTTAAAGATTTTATCGTATCTCGTTTAGCAAGATAACATGTGGCCAGATTCTGATAGGCCGCGACATAATTAGTGTCCAATTGTATGGCTTTTTCAAAATAAGGAATCGGCGTTATCGCGTCACCAAGTAAATTATAATACAAGGAACCCAGGTTGTTGTATACAGAAAAATATTCAGGATAAATTTCAAGCGCCCGTTTATAATGTGCAATTGCAGAATCAGCGAACTCCCTGGCCTGCGCTCTGTTCTCTGCTTTCTTACACGCGGCATAGTATTCACTGGCTAGCAATTCATGTGCCTTGGCTGAATTAGGTAAATGTTTTATGTCATGAGAAAATAAAGTCAACCGGTTTTTCCAGTGCGTGTTTCGTGCCGCAGAATAAGCTGAAAATACTATGCAAAGCGCCAGAAAACTAAAGCGAAAAGAGGAAGACAGGTTTGTAAAACGAAGAGTTGGAATATTTTTAAAATCAACTTTGAATAACAATCCTAAAGCGGCTACAAATTCAATGCATAATCCGAGTCCAGAAATAAATGCGAAACGTTCCGCTACAATTCCAACTT
>CBIHPU010000548.1:0-2968 GCA_966211935.1 uncultured bacterium
TACTGCCGTAAGATCACTCACGTTATATTTTGCAAGCACAGCGGATAATTCTGCCTGCATTTTTTCCAGCTCTGAAATTATTTTATCAGCGTCACCGCTTTCGTTGCTCACCTGCAGCTCAAAATCTTTTCCCTTCAAAGTAAATTTACCCTCAACACTTTTAGTCAGCTCTTGATTTTCGTTAAGCCTGATGTCTTCTGTTTTGCCTTCGCCAGTTGTTAACTCAATATCCGACGGAAGACGGCCCAGAAGTCTTAGTTTAAGTTTTTGTGCCGCAATCGCCGTTTTATTGTTGAAGATCTTTTTTTCAAGTACAGAGATCTTACTCAGGTCACCCGGATCAGGAACAATTGTTGCCGCCAAATTTTCCTGAAGCAAATGCAGCTCTTCTTTTTCTTTCTTTATCTGTTGAAAATCTTTCAGAAGCGCTGTACCCTGATCACGTTTTCTGGCATTGTCCAATTCAACTTTTAAATCGGCAAGATTTTTTTCGAGAGCGGGAATTAATTTTTCCTTCTCTTCCACACTCGCTTTTAAAACGGGCCATCGTTCAGCAACTGTATTGCTCGTCTGCATTTCAACACGTATTCCTTTCAACTCTGTTTCCAGCATAAAACGCGCCGCGCAGGCTTTGTACGCAGTTTCATTGGTTGTAACAAAAGTCGATTTCTCATCTGTCTCCAGCTGCAGTTCAGCAATACGTTTTGCAAGACTCCCAAGCTGCTTTTCGTGTTCCGTTATTATTTTAAGTTTCGCGGCAAGATTTTCTTTCTTATAATAGGCGTCCAGAATAACACCAACTTCTTTTAGCCAGGGATTTTCTATTCCCTTTCCTTTTTCCGGCTGTAAAGCCTTATCATCCCATCTACTATAATAATTTTCAATTTTCGCTTCAATTGCCATTCGCAACTTGTCAGGATCAATATCCCCATCAATTCCCTTACCCGCGCTCAGCGCCTGATTTATGGAGATCATTTCATTCCTGTCTTCACGAAGCAGTTCAATTGTCGCGTCCAGCTGCGCCTGGCGGGTAAACAATACGTTCTTCCAGGTTGCATAATTCAACCCCGTAAGACTGTCGAGCTTTTCCTGCACCTGCATTTCGTCCGTAAGTTGCGGTCCCTTCTGGAGCGTTAAAGATGCGCTGCCCTTGCATGATCCGTTCAAATTGTTCCACTCTTTTTCAAGATTAAAAAGTTCGCCCTCAAATTTAAATTCAAGGTGGATCTTTATGCGCGTTCCGCCATCCGACGGAAAATGCTTTCCCATCTCAAATGTTTTAAAGTCATTCTTTCCGAGTTTAACGGGAATAAATAACGCGGCTGTAATGGCGTTGAACAGCGTGCTCTTCCCAAATTCATTCGGTCCGAACACAACGTTGAGTCCGTCAGCAAATTGATATGTCTTATCACGTACGCCAGCAAATGGCGCAAGTGTTATACGGACCAGTTTCATTTTTTCCTTTGTAATTCTACAATTATCTCGTTAGCCATTTGCAGCGCTTCCTGATCCTCTGACAGTTCTGTCAGCAGCCTGTATGGCAACGAATCATTCGGATAGGTTCTTTCAATATAATTTTTGTCAATGCGTTTTTCCAGCTGGTCAGTGTCAACGGAAGAAAAATCCAGAAACCGGTCTTTAACTTTTTTGTGCCAATCAATTATTTTCTGAATAGAATTTTCTGTAAGCCTTCCTGAAACTATCAGGTCAAGAATTATTTTTTCACTGCCTGAAATTTCCATCTCACTGATCATCTCATCCACATCAGTTTCATTAAATAATTGTTTCTCTTTTCTTATAAAGCGAATATTTCCGCAGGTGATCTGTTCAAACTTCAAATCTTTTCCCTTCTCCGCTTCAATTATCCAGGCATAACCAGGATGATTTCGTTTAATGCTGTCTGGTGTGTGCGTTGCCGGCATAAAATAAAAAGGATTCCCTTTATACGACGGAGATGGAAAAGGAATATGAATATGACCGAGCAGCCAGAAATCCATTCCCGCGTTTTTCAATTCTTCCTCGGTCATGTTGAAATATCTTCCTTCGGTATCCAATCCCATTCCATCAACATTTCCATGCGCAATACCCACGTTAATTGAGTCGCTTTGTTTCACCGCTTCTTTCACCCACGGCGTTAAATTCTCTTCGCCGTATTTAGCGGGACAGGGACAAGGAAAAAAAGAAATTTTCTGCCCGTTTTCTTCATAAGAACGCTCATGCATGTCAAACAGCAATTCAATATGTGTTCCTGTTGCGAATTCTGTAAATTTCTTCCACGGCTCCTGTTGCAAAGAAGTAAAATAATCGTGGTTACCAGGTAAAACGAGTACTGCCTGACCCTTAAAAAATTTTAAAATGGAAACAGTTGTTTTAATATCTGACTGCTTCACATTCACAGAGTCAAAAAGATCTCCGGCAACAACAAGAAAATTACATTGCTTATCATTGCCCGCCTTTACCACATTTCTGAGCGCTTCAAATCTTTCTTCAATTAATTTATCACGTACTTCCTTTTTGTAGTTGCTGAATTTTAATCCAATATGATTGTCGGCTGTATGTATGATCTTAATGCTCATTTTCTGATTGAAACCGATTTTAACGGATTACGAATTTACCGAAATGATCGAAGCTCGCGAACGAAGGTTCGTAATTTTACGGAAAGCTGCATTGTTAAATAAATATAGAAATCAATTTGGGGAACAGAGGTAATGAAAAGAGCAATGAACGCGCCTGTCTTTTTATTAACTTAGATCATCGGTAATAAAAATGGCCAGCCACCTAATTTCAAAGTCAAAATACCTCAGCGGATTACAGTGTAAAAAATTGCTGTGGCATCATTTCTATGATAAGGCATCGTTCCCACCGGTGGATGAGGCAACCCAAGCCATTTTCGACCAGGGACATGAGATAGGAAAACTTGCGCATTCACTTTTCAACGGCGGAACAGAAATTCGAAATGAATTCTATG
>CBIHPU010000549.1:0-2965 GCA_966211935.1 uncultured bacterium
TTCTCATTTATTAAAATACGGGTAGATTTCTTAATTACTTCTTCCGCCGCTCCCTTGCAAAAAATTATGTGCCCCTCATCGCTGTTATGTACAGTGGCCATAATTTTTGTTTCAGAAGTAAAAGGCTCCTGATCTATTATAGGATTTTCTTTTCTTAACTTATTTATTTCTTTTCCCTGTTTCAGCGCAAATTTTAACAAGCCGGTTTCAAGCGGATCACCGGTTCCTTCATCATCTACATTTTTTATTTCTGCTGTATTGCATAACACCGCAATTTTGATCATCAGGTCAAAGCTTTTATCAGCAGGAGCTTCTTTATGATCTTTCCATTCCAGCGTTTCTGTCACTGTTGCGGCGACCGTTATTTTATTTTCTGTTAATGTTCCTGTTTTATCGGTGCAGATAATTCCGGTTCCTCCCAGTGTTTCAACGGCTGATAACCTGCGTATGATTACTTTTTTTCTTGCCATTTTTATCATTCCTCTCGCAAGTGCCAGGGTAGCAACAATTGGCAAACCTTCGGGAATTGCCGCAACAGACAATGCAATACCTGTCTGCACGAGGAAAAGTAATTTCTGACCGTGAAGCCATCCGGCAAGAAAGATCACTGCAACCAATCCCAGTGTCACATAAATCAGTTTTCTGCTGAACTTTGCCAGTTTTTTTTCGAGTGGGGTAGAGGCCTGATCGGCTTTTTCAACCATGCTTGCAACTTTTCCAAGCTCTGTCTTCATTCCGGTTGCAACAACAACAGCATGCGCATTTCCTTTCGTAACAAAAGTTCCTTTGTACAGCATGTTGATTCTGTCCGCAATCGTCGCATCCTGCTCCACCACTTCAATGTTTTTTTCTACGGGAGCTGATTCACCTGTTAAAGTGGATTCATTGACTTCCGTTTGCACAACCTTAGTAATTCTTGCGTCAGCGGTTATCATGTCTCCCGCTTCAAGATAAATCAGATCTCCCGGCACCAGGTCAACAGAATCCAATTGCATCAGTTTTCCATTTCTGATAACTTTTGAAGGAACTGCCGCAAGTTTTTTCAAAGCATCCATGCTTCTCCCTGCCTGAAGTTCCATATAAAAACCAATACCGGCATTAATTAAAAGAACAGCTAGGATGGCTATAGTGTCTGCCCACTCTCTAAAGTATCCTGAAAGTGTTGCTGCCACAATCAACAGGTAAACAACACTGCTGTTGAATTGTGAGAGAAAAAGCAGCAGCAGATTTCTTTTAGACGCGGATTCAATTTTATTTGGACCGAATTTAATTTTGCGTTGCTCCGCGTTTTCCACGGTCAATCCCTGCGTCAGGTCAGTTTCCAGTACCTGTGCAACACGTTGTCTTTGAAAAGTGTGCCAGTTATTTGTAACCAACTGTTTTTCCATTTCTTTTTAATTCCCTGCAAAGATTTACTGATTCAGACAACACTGCTTCAATTCTTTCCGGTTCCATTCCGGCCTCTTCCAGTACGTTTATGTTTTTACTCAATTCAAGACAAAGAATTACATTTTTATTAAGCAGAAATTGTTTTTCTCTTTTAGATAAAGCCGAAAGACATGTAATGGGATATAGACCATACTGATCAATCTTCTGATTGATGTTTCCTTTAGGTGGATAGTTCCAACCCATCAGATGGAGACCCACGCAGTTACCATATTGTATTGCGTCGCCCGTAAATTTTGTGTTTGTAGCTATCCATCCGTCAATTGCTTTCTCTGCGTGCATATCCTTCTGTTTCCACGCCGCAAGAATATCCAGAAAGCGGGAGTTAATATACAGTGGGACTTTTACATCGCACATCGTGCCGGGGAGGTTGTGATATTTACATTCTACAAGGATCAAATGTTTATTCTTTTCTGCTATCACATCAATTTCATGCCTTACACATTTTCCGTCTATAAAATGACCGACTTTAATGTTATATCCGTCAAACTCAAGAATACGGGATACTAATTTCTCGAATGCGAAACCTTCAGGTCCCAGTTCCATAATGCCTTTCTTAAGCTTATACCTATCTGCAAGCGGAATTGATTTTTTCTTCAGCAGGTTAAAGGCTATACTGTAAATTTTTTTGGTGGAGATCCCGTCAAAAAGTTTCTGATTCACTTTGTATAAAATATTTTCAGCCTGCTCCTTTGGCGCGCCTGCACGTAACAGTGAGTTTATCAATTTGGCGGACTCAAATGGAACTTTTTCGCCGCTGGCTTTTGTTATAATTATTGGTTTTGCCATAATATATACCGCAAGGTTTTACAAAATATCTGACTGTTTTATGACCATCATCACAGGCAATCATGATGTAAATCCAAAGGTCAAATCATGATCTTTGAATGAAGAAGAAATGCTTCGATCATTATTTTTACCCGCCCGATATTCTGCCTCTGACTTTCGTGGAGCAAATTGTCTTCCTTATCTATGTCCAGCAGCTTCCATTTGTCAACTTCAGGAAAAGAATTGTTGATAAGCACACTGCAGCTAAATTTGAATTTATCCAGTGATGTATCGGTGATAATGAGAAATGACTCGAGAATTTTATCCTGCTTTTGGTATTTTGCGGGAGGCAGATGTCTTTTTTCCAGAATATTTATTTTGTTTATATCAAGACCGGTTTCTTCTTTTAGTTCCCGCACCGCGGCGTTGTAACAATCTTCATCTTCCTCTTTTATGCCTTTAGGTATAGACCAGAAATTCCATGGAGAACGCGTGGCATGACAAACGAGTATTTTCCGGCTCTTTAAACTGTACAGATATATTCCGCAGGTTGTTAGCATTATCAGTTCGGGGATTTTGAAAGTTACTCTTTAAGACAGGTTGTTTTCACTGACATGAATCACGAATGCTTTAATTCCTTGTCATGAGTCTAATCGTATAGCGATATGACTTTGCTCATTAGTAAAAATTACCCCACCATTTAATTTTGTTGGTGTAATTAGGAATCTAAATTTTATTGTTATGCTGATAA
>CBIHPU010000550.1:0-2960 GCA_966211935.1 uncultured bacterium
GGTTGCAATCAATGGAATTCCAAAGCTGGCAGCTTCCATTAACGATACCGGTACGCCTTCAACAATACTTAAATTAATAAATACATTTACTGTATTATTTTTATAGAACCGCATCAACTCCGCGTTCGGCGTTTGTCCACGTAATTCAACTGTAAGATGTGAAGGTCTTGACAAAACCATTTTTTCCACGAACGTTTTTTCCGGACCATCGCCAAAGTGTATCCACCTGGCAGGAAAATTCAGTTTAAAAAACGTTTCTGCAATTTCCTTAATCCTTTTATGCGAATTCATCGCAGAACAAGATACAATTGTAAAAACATCCTCCCTGTTCCATTCACCTATACCGTTATCATTAACTCCAAGGTACGAAGTGTGAAACTTTTCTTTCATTGAAGAAAACTTTTTCTTCAAATACTTTTCCCCGGCCTTAGAAATTGAAAAAACGGCAGATGCCAGAGTAGTTTTAAAATTTTGGAACGGCAAAACATTAATGCCTTCATTATAAGCAAAAGGCCAATCGTTATGGTACAGATCAAGTGAATGCGCCCGGGAAACGAACGAATTTATTTTCTTCTTGCTTTTTAATATTCCAAGAAGTATGCAGCTGTTGTGCAACCAGTAAGTATAAAATATTTTCCTTTGACCCTTATATTTTTGAAGGAGCGCTTCAAACCTGCCTGCGCAAAGTACCTGGTAATTCAGTATTCCCAAATACCTGCGAAATTCTTTTAAGAATCTAAGCTTGTCTTTTTCCGCGACAAATTCCGAGAACAAAATCCTTACACGTTCCGAAAATGAAACAATGGGTGATCCAACACTTTTATCCAGATTTATCAGGTACAATTCAGCATTATCCGGAACCTGACGTTGAGCACCAGTAACCGCGCCAAAATAATCAGAAGGAATTATGATCACTTTCCGGAAATTTTTGCAGAGAGTTCCAATTTCATTCTCAATATAAGTTTCGCCGGAGCCAAATGGATATTCTTTTGTAAAAAAATACACTACGGAATCATCCATTGCCTTGAACTGGAATAAAAGCTTCAGTCAACATAGAATTTAATTCTGCAATAATTTTTTTCTCATCATGATTTTCTAAAACATATTTCCTTCCATTCTCTGAAATATCCTTATACTTTTTATCATTTTGCAACAACTCTGTAATCGTGTTCTTTAATTCCTGCAGGTTATTGCCTGTGACTATTCCCGCTCCGTGAACGGAAAGCATTTTGTTGGGATCACAATTCATGGAAAGAATCGGAACACCTGCTTTTGCAGACTGTAAAAAAGTATTGGCAAAACCTTCAAAACCGGAGGTATTGACAAACAATTTTGAAGAAGCGAAATAACGATCCATTTTATCGGGCGCGACAAAATCGATCACTTCTATATTTGAAGGGATTCCCACATTGTCGTCCGCGCCATTCCATATCATCCTGCAGGAAATATCCGGTATCAACTTTGCAAGCTCAATAAATTTTTCAGGACGCTTGATCGGTCCGGATTTCCCAACCCATAACAGTTGCACAGATTTTATCTCTGTTCTATCCTCACTGTTTGTATCAATATCAATTGGATTCAATAAAAGCTTACCATTCTTTCCAAATTTCTGAAGCAACATGTTTTTCTGTTCAGGTGTCTGAACGATGATCACATCCGAATACTCAAATATTTCCCAATAAGAATCAATTGAATTTCCTGAAATATCTTTTCCGCGCGCGCCTTTTTTAAAAGATTCATCCAGGTCGAGATCTGAAGCGCAGCCGAAAATAAATTTTATTTTTTTGTCGCGACAATATCGCTGCATTGAAACTGTTTCAGGAGACATACCCAACATCAGGACCGCATCAGGTTTTATCCGGTCCAACAAAGCAGGCACATTTTCACTATTCTGTTTAGATAATCCGGTTTTTCGCAGGAAACGATTTACCGGTTTCCTGAACGATTTCCAATATCCTTCTCCTTTTCTTGCCGGATGAGGATACACTTTTATATTCCCGATTAATTCTTCATTGCCTCCCTGGTCCAGTGTCATCACCGAAACCTTCATATTGTTCTGCTGTGAGAGTCCGCACGCAAATTTCCAGGCGCGGATCTCCGCACCGCCAAAAGGAAACCTGGTGTTGGTATAGATAACAGAATACGCGTCCAATGAAACTATCAGGAGATGCATGCAGAATTTGCCTTGAACCAGTTGACAGTAATTTTCAATCCTTCTTCAAGACTTGTTTGCGGAGTAAATCCAAGTTGAGTCTTTGCAAGAGAAATATCAGCAAAACTGTTCTTAATATCTCCTTTTCGTTCCGGAGCATATTTAGCCGGAAGTTTAAATTCCATAATTGAAGCGATAACACGATACAATTCATTCAGTGAGACAGTGCCGCCGTATGCAATATTTAAAACCGGGGAGGCAGCTTCTCTTCCGCCAATAAAGGCGGCGCGCAGGTTTGCCTGCACAACATTTGACACGAAGGTAAAATCGCGGGTTGTTTCACCTGTTCCAAAAATTACAGGTTGCTCATTATTCATCATTGCTTTAATGAACAGCGGAATTACAGCAGCGTATGGGCCATTAATATTTTGCTTTGGACCAAACACATTAAAGTAGCGCAGGCCAATTGTATTAATACCGTATACACGAGAAAACACCTGTGCGTATTTTTCGTTTGTATGTTTGCTTACAGCGTAAGGTGATAAAAGATTTCCGGTTTTTGATTCAACCTTTGGCATTGTTATATCATCACCATACACAGAAGAAGATGAAGCATAAACAAAGGTGCGAACACCGTTTTCCCTGGCCGCGTTCAGAATATTCAGAAAACCGTCAACATTTACAGCGTTTGTGGCAAGAGGATTATCGATGCTCCTGGGCACAGAACCGAGCGCGGCCTGATGTAACACAACGGTAACATTTTTTGTTGCGGTAAGGCAAGCCTGATAATCGCGTATATCACCTTTGA
>CBIHPU010000551.1:0-2951 GCA_966211935.1 uncultured bacterium
AGGTTCCGCCAAAACAACAACATCATCTGGCTGATGCATGTAGTTAAGAACAGGTGATGAAAAATAGAGAATAATGAAAAGAACAACAGACATCCCAGGAACAAGAACAAAAGAATTTTTTAAATAGGCAGCTTTTTCTTCATGATTATTGTTTACAACGGTTGAGGATATGACAGGCGTGAGCGCCATTGAAATGCCGATGTCGAAAACCAGAAGCAGAACAAACAGCTGACTTGAAACAATTCCGGCTGCCTGTTCAGTTTCTCCGAAAAACTTTCCAAGAAAAATATTGTCGACCATACCCGTAACAATATGCCCAACCTGCGACACGATTAGTGGGATGGCGAGAAAGATGGTTTCTTTTATGTGCCCGGAATTTTTCAAAGGGCCGCAAAATTACCAAGAAATAAACAAGTAATCAGGATTTCTTTCTGAAATAGTCAGGGAGGTTCCCAAAGAAATCCAGAATCTTCTTAAACACGTCGAAATAAAGCGTGATTGCAAGAAGAAGTGACATGAACCAGATAACACAGACGTTAAACCAATAGGTCTGATAAAAAGTACCCATGAATCGTTTCTGCGGTGCAAAGAAATGCGCGCGTCCCCAATTATCTTCCGGATTCAAATAAACAGGATCCACCCGCTGAATAAGACGCCCGTCTCGCTCCAGGAATTTTTCGCCCAGGTCGTTTTTATTCCGCACGAGGTCCGAAAGCGCGTCATTCTCATAATCATTCTCAAAATTCTGCAACTGCAATGAATCGTATTTGCTGATGATCCTGATTGCATCCACGGCATCGCCTTCAAATCGTTTTCCTAAAATCTCCTTCAGCCATTTTACATCTTTATCTTTTAATGCTTCCACTACATTATTTCTAAGGTCTCGGTTTGAATTTGCTTCGGAAATATAAAAATGTTTGAGATTATTCTCCAGCCAGTCACGCAACGAAACAAGTAAGGCCGAGTTGGTGAAATTACCATCCTTGTCAACCTGCAATTCGTTCACACCCTGAAAACCAAGTCTTGGATTCCGTTTCAGATCGTGAAGTGACATCTCTCTCCGGATTTCATTCCTCAAAAGATCCAGATCATTTTTAAGCTCCTGTTTCTTTTCTTTTATACCAATCTCATTCGAGATCTTTGTAATCTTACTGCTTATCTTTTCCATCCAATAAGTATTCTTGTGCTCTGCCTGGATGTATTTCTTTTCAAAACGGTAAAATAATTTTTCAAACTCATTACTCTTAAACTGGTGAACAGCGAGAGCTTCAAATCCCCAGCGCGAAACCATTATTTCCCCCGACATAGGCACCCCACCCTGCTTGGCAAGTGTTGGATTCAGTTTATCAAACTTAACAAGTACACCACTCAGCAACAATTGCGGTATGATCAGGAAAGGAATCAATATGTAAATAGTAATCGCGGAATTGAATGCTGATGAAACATTGAGTCCTAGCATATTTGCAAAACAGCTTACGCTGAACAAAACCAACCAGTAATCGAACCACATTCCGTTTATTCCCAGCACAAGGTTGCCAACCGCTACAAACATCATTGTCTGAATGGCTGACATAACAAACATGATCAACACTTTACTCAACAGGTAACTGGTATTGCTCAGGTTCAAAAACTTTTCTCTCTTCCTGATTTTTCTATCCTTGATGATCTCTTCAGCAGAAACTGTAAGACCGATAAATAATGCTACAACAACCGCCATGAAAATATAGGCGGGAATATTTTCGTTCTCCTTGAAAATATAACCGCGTGTAGTTTCAACATCTGTGTTGTAATACCTGACAAGAAACGCGAGTATAAAAGCAAGAATAGGTGCTTCCAGAAAATTGATCAGAACGTACTGGGTATTGGTTAATTTACTCAATACATCGCGCTTGATAAAAATAATAAGCTGCTTTATCTTATTCGGGATCTTGAACGTGCTTTCAGGAGTGCTTTGCTCAGGAGCAGAAAATTCAATCTTGTTTTCAATCAGTTCTCTGTAATGCGAATTCCATTCGGGGGGAGAATATTTACGGTTTAAAGTTGGATTACCGTATTCATCCACCACCTTCGTTTCAATGATATTGAAGATCTGCTCCGGATTTACGTTACCGCAGGCAAGACATTCACTCTCTTCACTGTTAACGTGGTGTACCAGTCGCTTGAAATAAATAACGGCGTCAACAGGATTTCCATAATAAATAGGATAACCGCCAACATCAAGAATGACCATCTTGTCAAACATTTTGTAGATGTCTGATGATGGTTGGTGAATTACAACAAAAACCAGTTTTCCTTTAAGGGCCAGCTCTTTCAGCAGGTCCATAATGTTTTCTGAATCACGTGATGACAAACCGGAAGTAGGTTCATCAACAAACAAAACAGCAGGTTCACGGATAAGTTCCAACGCAATATTCAGGCGTTTACGCTGACCACCGGATATCGTTTTCTCCAATGGAGAACCAACTTTCAGGTCTTTTGTTTCCGCAAGGCCCAGATCTGTCAGCACACGCATTACCATTTCAGAGATCTTTTTATCCGTGAGGTTGCCGAAACACAACTTCGCGTTGTAAAAAAGATTCTGGTACACGGTAAGTTCTTCAATGAGCAGATCGTCCTGTGTAACGTGACCGATCACACCTTCAATCTTATGTTTTTCGGTGTGAATATTTATACCATTTATCTCAACACTTCCTGAAGAAGGCGTTTCATTTCCGTTCAGTACATTCAGTAATGTTGATTTACCAGCGCCGGAACCTCCCATTATCCCAATAAGACGACCACTTTCTTCCGTAATGTTTATTCCGCGCAAGCCAAGCTTTCCGGTCTTGAATTTATACTCAACGTTATTCGCGGAAAAAGAAATTCTGGCCAGAGATTTATCGGCGAGGAACTTTCCAATTACGTCACTGTAATAAATTGGTTTTACCTTGGTACTACGCAATGACGAACCC
>CBIHPU010000552.1:0-2932 GCA_966211935.1 uncultured bacterium
GTTCATAGATCAGGCCATTAAGATCTGGGTTAAAACAACGTTCCCTCTTGAACATCACATTCCTGAAGTTCCGCTGGGGCAATTGAATGGCAACAAAGCTGAACTGTTTTTCATTGAGAACGCGGGTATGGCATTTGGTGTTGAACTGGGCGGCAGTTACGGCAAACTGTTACTTTCCCTATTCCGTATTTTCGCCGCAATCTTCGGAGTTTTCTATATCCGTCACATTATTCTTAAGCGCGAACATCCAGGTTATATTTTTTGCGTGGCGCTGATCTTTGCAGGCGCGGTTGGCAACATAATAGACAGCGCTTTTTACGGAATGATCTTCAGTGAAAGTACTCCCGACCAGGTTGCCGTAATGTTTCCGCCCGACGGAGGATATGCGGGCTTCCTGCATGGTAAAGTGGTGGATATGTTTCATCTTCCTTTCTGGCACGGCAGCTTCCCTTCCTGGTTTCCATTCTGGGGCGGAGAACAATTTGAATTCTTTTCTCCCATTTTCAATTTCGCGGATGCAAGCATTTCATTCGGCGTAATTCTGATCTTTATTTTCCAGCGTAAATTCTTCAAAAAAACAATTGAAGCGGAGCAAACTGAAAACAACAATGCAACGCTGGAAACATCTAACTTATCGCCAACCGCAATTCAAACGCAGACAACGAACAATTTCTCTGAATTGAACAGTAATCAACCACCGGCTAACAAAGACGACTCCTTCCCTCCTGCCCAGTAAGGTGTTTTCGCTGTTTCAAATCATCATTTTCCAACCGTTTTTCCTCTTATTCTCTAACTTGTCTTTTTTAAAAAAAGGCTCTACATTTACTTTACTCTCTTATATATTTTTATTTACACAGGTTCAATTTAAATAATTTAGTATGGCAAAAGCGCAACAGGCGTCCAATACCATTCAGGCGCAATTCATAAAAAAATTAAAGGAAATGGTACCACCATCTGTTTCACTTGCAGATGAACTTGCGGACATACTTGGCGTTAGTACCGACAGCGCTTACAGAAGATTAAGAGGAGAAACCGCGGTAACGCTTGATGAAGTGTACATGATCTGTAATAAATACTCCATTTCCATAGATTCTGTTTTTTCTTCCAAAGGAGATACAGTAACATTCAATTATACCCACCTTACGGAAAGACCTGAACAATTTGAAAAATACCTCAACGGGATTTATGATACACTGAAAAAAATTCAATCCTTTCCTGAGAAAAAACTGATCTACGCCGCAGAAGACACTCCGCTTTTTCATTCAATGGGAAATGAAAAGCTAGCCTCATTTAAATATTTCTATTGGCTACGCAGCTGCATGAACGTACCCGATTTTCAGAATGAGAAGTTTGATTTTAACCTGATGCCTGCTCCACTTATCGAATTAGGGAAAAAAATTTTCAAGGCATATCATAAGATTCCCAGCATAGAAATATGGACTGAAGAAACAGTGCTTACTTCCTGCAGACAAATTGAGTTTTACCTCGAGTCAGGTTTGTTTAAAAATAAAGAAGACGCTATTACTGTCAATCGTCAGATAAAAGAGATGACGGACTGGTTGCAGAAATGCGCGGAAATTGAAAACAAGGACTTTGATTCGCGATCACCTGAAAGTTCATTTGCGTTATACAACAGCGAACTCGATATCGGAACGAATTGTATTCATGTAAAAACGGGAGACTATAAATTCTCTTACATTTCTTTCAATACCATGAATTCGCTAACCACCGGTAATCAGGTTTTCTGCGATGAGATAGAATTGTGGACACGTAACCTCATTAAGAAATCTATTCTTATCAGTGGTACCGCCGAGAAACAGCGTTATCGTTTTTTCAACCAGGCTTACAAAGCAATTGAGGAAAGTCTGGAAAAATTGAAAAATTATTGATACGTTTGGCCTAATTGCTTTTCAGCTGAATGAATTACTTCGGCCAGGCAGAAACGAAATGAAATGCGGGGAATTGTAGTTAAATCTACCGGAAGCTGGTACACTGTCCGCGATGAGAACGGAGTAAGACACCAATGCAAACTTGCCGGTAAAATCAGGCTCGACAAAAGAAGAACAACCAATCCTGTTTCTGTTGGCGATCGCGTGCTTATTCATTTCAATGAGGGTGATGAAACGGCCGTTATTGACGAAATAGAACCAAGAAAAAATTATATCATCCGGCGCAGCGTAAATCTCTCCAAACAGGCGCACATTCTTGCAAGTAATATTGACCAGGCCGTGTTAGTAGCAACGTTAATTCTTCCGCGCACCTCTACCGGATTTATAGATCGTTTTTTAGTTACGGCCGAAGCTTATAGAATTCCCGCGGTGATCATATTCAATAAAAAAGATCTGTTGGACGAACAGCTTGAACCATTACAGAATGAGTTGGTGCATCTGTATATGAAGATCGGTTACCAAGTGCTGGAAACTTCCGCCTTTGATCCGAACGATGTGCAGAAAGTAAAAGATCTTTTGAAAGATAAGACTTCGCTTATAGCGGGACATTCCGGAGTTGGCAAATCAAGTCTGATCAATGCAATCCAGCCCGGACTTAAGTTAAAAGTTGGCGACATTTCTCACGTGCATTTCAAGGGCAAGCACACAACTACATTTGCAGAATTATTTGATCTTGACTTTGGCGGATATATTATTGATACGCCAGGAATAAAAGAGCTGGGCGTGCTGGAAATGAAAAGAGAAGAGGTCGGACATTATTTTCCTGAATTCAGAGCCTTGATGCACGCGTGCCGGTTTAATAATTGCACGCACACAAACGAGCCGGGATGCGCGGTGCGTTTAGCGTTGGAAGAAGGATTGATCGATCCGGGAAGATATCACAATTACATTGGAATACTTTCAGGTGAAGAGATGGACTGGAATCAATGGGAGAATTAATGATCGGATCTCGTTTACCACGGATGCACGGAGAGAAATCACGG
>CBIHPU010000553.1:0-2921 GCA_966211935.1 uncultured bacterium
ACCTAAAAGATCCTTTTGCCATTCATAACGATAATTTAATCTTAAAACAGTTTGAGGAGATGTCCTGAAACTAAGTGCAGGAACAATAGCAAAAACCTCGTCAGATATTTTGCCTCCTGTCTCATTAAACGTTCCTACATTCCAATCAACATACTCGGCTCTAATTGCAGCGTTAAAACTTGCCTTTTCAAAACCAAACATTTTCTTTTTTATAATAGGTTGTACAATATCTATAAAGCCACCATGCTGCTTTTTACCAAACTGTTGCGTATAAGTATCCGGCACATCCACAAAAGTCCAAGCAAATTCTGTAGTAATGGTTGTGTTGACTTTTGGAATGGTTGTATTAAAGTCAATTGCAATAACGTCCGCTCTTCTCTTTTTATCCAACACCAATCCATCCTCCTGAAATTTATTGTAAACACCTCCCATATATGATAAACCAAGCTCTCCAACCTTTCTAAATCTGAATGAAGTCTTGGCACTTGTTAACGGTTCGCCATTAAAACTCTCTTCAAATCTATTCGGGTCTAATTTTGTTGCAGGAAGGAAAGTTTTATTTTCTGCGTTTCCAATAATATTATCGTTTAAGCCATTGGTTAAATACAATTCATAAGCCCAAACAATATTTGGTTTGTACACTTTACCATAAAAACCGAAGCCAACATTGCTGAACGTTGATGGTAATAGTTGTGTTGCGGAGATTGGTCTGTCAACAAACTCCCAACGTGGACCATCGTGATTTTGATTAAATGCACCAATTGGATTCATAATGATTCCTCCTCTGAAATTCAGCAAGTGATGAAATTGAAAATCTAAAGCAGCAAACTCAATGTTGATCTCTTTAGTGCCATCTTCAAATTCAATCTCAGTAAGAAACTTGATTTTACGGTGAATTGAAGAAGATAAAAACAAAGTCATTCTTCTCATTTGGAAAGAGAATCCGTCTGTCACTCCATCAGTAACCGCATACTGAGTATTCGCTTCGGCATAACCACCAATTGCTACCGGGATTTTACCGTATTGCAAAAACGGACGATTATAAACTGCGTCTAAATTCAACTGCATTTTTGATGTATCAGTTGGAGTCCTTTTTACTTTACTCGTATCAATTTGAGCAAAAGAAAAATGGACAGTAACGATTATGAATGTAACTGTAATTAAATGCTTCATATGATTAGAGTTGGATATAAATGTTTTCATTGTCTGTTGTGGTCAAGAATGATTTTAAATTGGTTTCCGCAGGGCCTGTTGTAACTTCTCCATTAGGGTTAAATTCTGCTCCGTGGCAAGGGCAAACCATCATGGTTTCGTGTGGAGAAAGTTCGCAACCTTGATGAGTACATTGTAAGTATAGTGCCTTATATTCATTTTCGTTTAGTTTGTAAATAGCTATCGGAAACTGTGTGTTTTCGGGCTTGACTAAAATAAATTTCTGCTGAATGGTTTTATCTTTCTTTACTACAGCAAACTCAGATTTTTTGATAACGAGTTTGTTCTCTTTAATAGTAACATTGGTAATATACTTTTGCGGAGTACATGCCTGAAGTAACCATGCAGCACCAATACTTCCCGCACAAGTTAAACAAGCCGATTTTATGAAGTCTCTTCTTTCCATTAAAGGCTTTCTAAAAATTTAATTAATTTTTGTTTTTCGCTCTCGGATAAATTTTGGAAGTTGGTGTTACTTTGTTGACCCTCTCCACCATGCATTAGAATGGCAGATTCAATTGATTGCGCTCTACCGTCATGCATTAAAAAGTAATTTCCGCCCTGAGAGTTTTTGGATAAACCCAAACCCCATAAAGCAGGTGTTTTCCATTCATAGGTTTTAGCAGAACCTTCTGTGTAATTATCGTCTAAACCACTTCCCATATTGTGTAGCAACAAATCGGTATAAGGTGAAAATGTTTTGTTTGAAAGTGCTGCAATGGATGATGCTCCTGTTTTTAATTCCGCCTTATGACATTTTTCACAGCCAATAGACATGAAAACTTGTTTGCCTGATTGAACCTCGCCATCATTTTGATTACGTTGTATTGGTGCTTTTAGCGTTTTTAAATAGAAAACGACATTGTGAACGGTTGTATTTGTTACTTCAGGATCGACTTCAAGTTTTGAATAGGTATCATATGGTTCAAACGATGTATTGATTCCCATGTCTTGATTATAAGCGTTCGCTGTTTGTTGTAATAAGTCATAAGCAGCTCCTTTCTTTCCAAATCTTCCGATGTATTTACCCCCTTGAGAAATTGCATTTGCTCTTAATTGGCAATAAGACGGAACGTTTACCCAATTTGGTACTCCTGAAATTCCATCGGCATCAGCATCCGTTGGATCGGAGATAGCAATTAAGTCTGCATCTGAAACAGCATCTAAGAATCCTAATCCGGTATTTGCAGGTGGAAGTATTTTTGAAAAACCCACACCGTTTGGCAAGGTTTCAGGTGTGTAACCCGGTATAGCTCTGTTCTGTAATTGTGGTGCGCCTAAACTCAAGTATTGATTTCCTGTACTATCTACCTGCCCAAATCGAGTAAGCGTAGTAAAGGGATGCCCTTTACCGTCCCCTGCATGACAAGAACCGCATGAATTGGCTACGAAAATTGGACCGAGTCCGTTTTGAGGGGTGAAAATATCATCATTGAAAGCAACATCTCCCTTTAGGAATTGTTGTGTTTCTGCCGTTGACAAGCCCTCCAAAGGCCCATCCAATAACTCGTCATCCTTTGGTGTAGGCGGCATAATTTTCTTACATCCAATAACTACCAATAGCAAAACCACTACTGTTAAAAGTGTCTTTTTCATCTTTTAAATGTTTTGGCAAAGCTGATTATAATTTAGAAGATTAAAATTATTATTTTTGGCATACCAAAAAGATAATTTATGAGACCTGAAACGATAGAGAATTACTTAAAGAC
>CBIHPU010000554.1:0-2916 GCA_966211935.1 uncultured bacterium
TTTGGCAGAGACCGATTTTCTTCAGATTCTTAAAAGAAGATATGAAACAGATGGCCTGGTAATTGCCGGAACCAGCGCGGGCGCGGCTGCGATGTCAGTCTTTATGATCGCGGGAGGAAGTTCAGAAGAAGCATTATTTAAAGGTGAAGTAAGGCTTACCAGCGGTCTTGGTTTTATTGAACGCGTGATAATAGATACTCATTTTACACAGCGAGGCAGGTTTTCCCGCATCATGAGTATTGTTGGTACCAATCCGACTTTGCTTGGTTTGGGTCTGGGAGAAAATACCGCGGCAGTTATATACGATAATTGTGTGGAAGTTGTAGGCACAGGTCTTTTGGTAATTGTTGATGGATCAAGCATTGATTATTCCAACATCACACTTGCAAAAGAAGGAGATCCTTTAACCATACAAGGACTCATTGTTCACTTGCTTGGCGAAGGTGATAAGTTTGATCTGATAAAAAGAAGAATGTGGACCAAACGGGGAGAGCGTTTGAAAAGAGCAAAGAAAATGGCGAAGAAGATTGACAGAAAACGGTCGCCTGTAAGAAGTAGATCAAGAAATACCAGAAATAACGTGAAAAATGGAAACAGAAAATAACGAGAAAAAGCCGGGTGAGAAGAAAAAAATCATTGTTTCATATTATGCCGGCGAGTGGGAAGTAAAAAATGAAGGAGATTCCGCTGTTTTGTTCAGATCCTCAAACAAGGAGGATGCAATAAAGTTTGCTAAGGATATAGCCCGCTCACATAATATTAAAATCGAAATTGAAGATGAAATTAAAAAAGAAAGTAAAGATGAAGAGTGAAAAGAAAAAGACGTCGAGGAGGAAAAAACTAAAAATATTGACAGGTCAGGCATTCTCGTTATTAAAGACAGGGATGAATGGGTGGTAAAAACTGTAGATGACAGCGCGGTTCTGTTCAGCTTCCGGGAAAAAGAACAGGCGTTGAAATTTGCAAAGCAGATGGGCCATGTTCATGACGTTAGAGTGGAGGTAGTAGACTGACAATTTTTTCTTTGGCATAAAATTTTTCATCTTAATAATAAAAAATCATCTTAACCAAAAACCTAATACACATGCGCTCACAACACAACTACAGCAACCGCAACCGCGGCAGATACGGCCGCAGCGGAACATCTACTGTTAATCAAAGAAACGAAAGAAGTCGCGGATATGCGCGCCCGTATGAAGCCGATATTTACGAACGTGAATACACACGGTATCCGGAATCAGACTATTATTCAAACCGTGGTACTTCAATGGAGCACGAACGCGGTTACCAGGGAAGACATGAAGATGACAGAAATATTTTTGAACGCGCCGGCGATACGATCCGTGAAAAGTGGAACGATTGGACAGATCGTGATCGTGATTCGGAGCGTTATGAAAATAATTACCGTATGCAGGACGAATATGAAACTCAAAACAGGTTCGGCCGCGGAACTTCACAGGAACAAAGAAGTAACCAGCGTGGCAGAGGCCGAAATGTGGTTGGACGTTTAGGCAGACGCGTTAGAGAAGCATGGGACGATTTAACTGACAGGGATTATGAGGAACAACAAAGAAATTACGGACCGCAAAACCGTTACAATGATGAAAATCGTCGTTCTCAGGTAACCAACCGTTACGGAAGAACTCGCAGGTATACAGATACCTGGTAAAATCAGCAAGATTATTTAGAAAGCGCTTTCCATAACGGGAGCGCTTTTTTTTTCACAGTTGGATTGGATCTACAGTTATGAATATTCAATTCGACTTCGCATGATGAAGCTCATTTCAGGTTAATAGAAAAGATCTTAGTTTAATAATTTGTTTGTTGCCTAAATGAAAGAACCGATTCGAATTCTCCTTGCTGATGATGACGCTGACGACCGATTTTTTTTTCAAAAGGCTTTGAAAGAAGTTCGTTTACAGACCGAACTTAGCATGGTCTCAGATGGGGAACAGCTTATGAGTTTTTTAGAAAAAAATGTGGACCATCTGCCCTCTGTTATTTTTCTTGATATTAATATGCCCAGGAAAACAGGAAAAGAATGCCTGGCAGAAATAAAAAATGATTCCAGATTTTCTTCAGTTCCTGTGGTAATTTATTCTACTTCTTTAAGTGAAGATGTGGCTGATGAATTTTATAAAGCAGGAGCGCATTACTATTTTCAGAAATGTGATTTTTCAGAATTGGCGGAAGGACTGACGAAAATTCTGAATCTGTTGCTTACAAATTCTGAACAACCCGGAAGAAATGATTTTATTATCCGAACACTGGTTGTATGATCATTGCGCTGATTCAATAGTTATAGTCTATGCAGAATAAGAAAAGGTCATTTCCTATATACGTTAGTCAGGGAGCTGTGCTGATAGGCTTATCTGTTATGATCGGGTGGCTGCTTGATATTTCCTGGTTGGTCAGCGTTTTTCCCGGGTATCAGTCCATGAAATTTAATACAGCAATTGCATTTGTTTTTTCGGGGCTTGCACTTTTTTTTCTTACCAGGAATCGCGTTTATCTCGTTCGTTTTTTTTCCATGGTCCCCTTTTTCATTGGTATCCTTTCCTTGTACCAGGATTTTTTTGCTATTGAATTAGGTATTGATGAGTTGTTTATAAAAGATTTTGTTTCTCAAAGGGAAGGATACCCTCATCCGGGACGACCGGCAGTTGCCACGTCACTTAGTTTCCTCTTGCTCAATACGGCATTCTTTGCGCTCACGTTCAGACGCGCAATCGCAGTTATCATTGCTCAGTACTTTTTACATCTTGTAACGTTCATATCGTTTATCGCGTTGGTTGGCTACATATTGAATGTTGCAACTTTTTACAAGCTGTATTTTGTTTCGTCGGTAGCGTTACATACAGCGATTCTTTTCTTTCTCTTATCGTTATCCGCTGCATTTTTGCATCCGGATAAAGG
>CBIHPU010000555.1:0-2915 GCA_966211935.1 uncultured bacterium
TTACCGATGCGGCCGGATGTTTTGCAAATGCCACATACACAATTACCAATGTTAATGATGTTTTTACCGGAAGTGTTTTGGTAACGCCACCCGATCCTAAGGTTGGAGAAGTATTCACTGTTTCGTTGAATTCACCTGCTAACTGGAATCTCATTTACAGTTCATGGCCGGATGGAACTTCTTCTGTTTCTTCTTCCAACTCATTCAACATGGCTGATTACGGAGACTACAACGGTTATTTTACAGTTACAAGTGAGAATGGATGTTATGATTCTATTCCGTACTCCATTTTTGTGAAAGATTATATGACATTGTATGTCCCGAACGCGTTTACTCCGAACGGTGATTTCGACAATGATGTTTTCAGGGCATATGGAACGCTTGTAAAAACCTTTCACATGCTTATTTATGATCGTTGGGGAAACCTGATCTATGAGGGAGAATCGCTTGAAAGGGGATGGGATGGAACTTTCAAGGGAGAATTGGTTATGACGGATGTTTATGTATGGAAGATCTATGCGGTTGATTTTTTCAATGAAGAACATTCCTTTATTGGTCATGTCACAGTAGTGAGATAACCATTTCCACTTGTATCATTTACTTTTCTTCATGATTTAAAAATTCCGGGTTTAAATTTTATTTTTGCATCTATGTCTATCAAAGCGGAAAACATCACCAAGTATTACGGCACGCAGAAAGCGTTGAATAATGTTTCTTTTGAAGTTGGTTCGAATGAGATTGTTGGATTTTTGGGACCTAATGGCGCCGGGAAAAGTACAATGATGAAAATTCTTACCTGTTACATTCCTCAAAGTTCGGGCAAGGCAAGTGTGTGTGGTTTTGACGTGGAAACACAAAGCATGGAAGTAAGAAAGAATGTTGGATATCTTCCGGAACATAATCCGCTTTACCTGGAAATGTATGTTAAGGAATACCTGAATTTCATTGGAGGCTTGCATGGTGTGAAGAAATTGGATGCGCGGGTAAAAGAGATGATTTCCGTGACGGGACTGGAACTTGAACAGAAAAAAAAGATAGGCGCTTTATCCAAAGGTTACAGGCAGCGTGTTGGATTGGCGCAGGCAATGATTCATGATCCTAAAGTTTTGATAATGGACGAGCCAACCACCGGTCTTGATCCGAACCAGCTCGAAGAGATCAGAACGCTTATTAAAAAGTTAGGTAAGGAAAAAACGGTCATGCTTTCAACGCATATCATGCAGGAAGTTGAAGCGGTATGCGACCGTGTGATCATTATTAATCGCGGAGAACTGAGCGTGGAGGGAACAATTGAAGAATTGAAACATACGGGAGAAATGCAAAGCATTCTGGTTGAGTTTGACAAAGAGTTTACACCTGTCCAGCTGAAATCAATTTCCGGTGTTGCAGACGTGTTGCATATTGAGGGAAATAAGTGGAGGATCACCGCTAAAGAAGCAGAAAACATCCGTAAAGAAATTTTCAATTTTGCTGTGGCTAACAGCGCGACTGTGCTGACTCTCTCCAAAGAGGAGCAGCGCATGGAAGATATCTTCCGGGAGAAAACGAAAAAGTAAGACTTTACATTCAATCAGCCGATTTAGGTATTGGTTTCAACGAATATTGTTTATTGAAAGCCGCTATTTCTTAATTTCGTCATACTTGTGTATTCAATAAACCTATGAAAAATTTTTTGCGCGCAGCCGGCTTTTTCTTTTTAGCCACATTCAGTTTGATTTCCCAGAATAATGATGGCGACAGTCTTTTTAACGCTCCGGTAATTCACGATGTTCATCTGAACTTTTCACAAACCGGCTACTGGGATTCGTTAGTGGCAAATTATACAGCCGATGTTTACATGAAATGTGATGTAACCATAGATGGACGTTTGTTGCCTAACACCGGCGTAAAAATGAAAGGAAATTCTTCCTATAACAACCCAAGCAAAAAGAAGTCCTGGAAACTTGATTTTGATTTGTATGATACGATACAGGATTATAATGATCTGAAAAAAATCAATTTGAACAACGGTTTTAAGGATCCGACTTTGCTTCGTGAAAAAGTGGCGCTCGATTATTGCAAAATGAGAGGCATCCATGCTCCGCGTTGCGCTTTTGCACGGGTTTACCTCAATGGAGTTTATTGGGGCCTTTATACATTGGTTGAAGAGATAAATAAAGATTTTCTGGATGATGATTTTTACGATAAGAGAGGAAATCTGTTTAAAGGAGATCCTTCGGGTGATTTGAAATGGTACGGTTCTCTCGCGTCGTCTTATTATCCCAAATATGAATTAAAGACAAACGAAACTCAGAACGACTGGAGCGGCCTCGTCCACCTTATTGATAAGATCAACAACTCTACTACTGTTCAGTTTCGCGATTCGCTGGAGGCAATTATGAATACGCCTACAGTTATCAGTGCCTGGGCGCAAAGCAATCTCTTTGTTAACCTGGATTCATACCTGGGCAGCGGACATAATTATTTTATTTACCAGGATAGTCTTACAAATAAGTTTAACTGGATTCCATGGGATGTGAACGAAGCTTTTGGAAATTTCAATATGGGTATGAATCTTACCCAGTTAAAAAACCTGGGTATTTATTATGTAAGTTCATCCACCAACCGTCCACTCTACAATAAAATGTTGACGAACACGCTTTACAAAGCGGAATACACCAATGAACTTTGCACACAGGTTGAATATTATTTTTCTAATACAGTTCTTGATCCGATCATTGATTCTCTTGCCAACGCCATTCGAACAGACGTGTATGCTGATACTTTAAAGAGTTATTCCAATCAGAATTTTGAAGATAATATTGTAATGGATATTTCTCTTCCAGGCGGCCCGGGCGTTGGAGGAAACTTCGCAGGACTTAAACCATTCATAACTTCACGCCGTACAGCTGTGATGGCTGAATTAAATCAGAATG
>CBIHPU010000556.1:0-2914 GCA_966211935.1 uncultured bacterium
CGATTCATAATGATAAGCATCAAATAACACGGTGACTTCCATCAAGCGTGATATTCTATGAGATGTGTCATGATTATGCTTGACGGCTCTCACACGCCGGTTCTTTGTATGTTTTTAAATTTAAAAAATGAAAAACAGAGATCAGTATTAAATTACACGGCTGTTATTATTGTTATTGTATTATTTACAGGTACAGTGAAACGCTCGTTTGACTGGAAGGATCACCTCACATTGATTGAAGGTGATTTAAAAAAATATCCTTCATCTGCCATGTTACATTTTCTTAAAGGATCGTTCCTCACCGAACGCGCTAAAGGAAGTGATATAGAATCAAAGATAATTCTTGACTCTTCAATTGCCTCCTACAGAAAAAGCATTGAGATCTTTGAACCCAATGCAAGTGCCTGGAACAACCTTGCCGGAATTTATTTTTTCCGCTTCCGTGATTTTGAAAAAGCTTATCCGGGTTTTAAGAGAGCGTATGAATTGTTTCCGCATTCTGACAATAAAATTCTTTATGCAAAAAGCGCTTTACTTTCTAATCACTACAATGAATTTTATAAAGTTGCAGTGCCGGAACTGAATTCATCATCTGGAAACGAAATGAAAATGTTTATTGATGAGTTTCCACGATTTTTAAAAGCTGATACGATAAAAAATACATTTGTTGAGTTGGTTAATCGTGGCGTAACAAACCCTGATGTGCTGCTCGGATTTGCAGCGCAAATGAAACAACTCAATTTAAAAGCTGATGAAAAAGAATTTTTATTTCTCGCGTTTAAAAATGGATACAGAAACAAAAACGCGGTTGCTGATCTGGCGGAATATTATTATGAGAATGATGACGAGACCAAAGCCTCTTACCTTATGGATATTTATGAGGGAAAAATAAAATGAGTTCCTTTTCTGGGAACTCATTTACAAAATGTAATCAGCGAAATTATTTTAAAAGATCTCTTGCAATAACCAGCTTCTGGATTTCAGAGGTTCCTTCTCCAATTGTACAAAGTTTAGAGTCACGGTAGAATTTCTCAACCGGAAAATCTTTAGTGTATCCGTAACCACCAAAAATCTGAACCGCTTCAGTTGCTGCTCTTACAGAAACTTCAGACGCGTAATATTTGGCGTAAGCGCTGGCAAGAGTAACTTTCTGTCCGCGATTCTTAAGATCCGCCGCTTTAAATGTCAGCAACTCTGCTGCTTCAATTTCAGTGGCCATATCCGCAAGTTTAAACGCAATTCCCTGGAAATTTGAAATAGGTTGTCCAAACTGCTCGCGCTCTTTTGAATACTTCAAGGCCGCTTCATAAGCTCCTTTTGCGATTCCGAGAGAAAGTGCAGCAATAGAAATACGTCCGCCATCAAGTACCTTCATAGCCTGAACAAATCCGTCGCCTACTTTTCCAATAACCTGCGATTCATGAACTCGGCAGTTATCGAAAATCAATTCTGCAGTTTCCGACGCGCGCATTCCTAGTTTATTTTCTTTTTTTCCTCCTTTAAAACCGGGAGTTCCTCTCTCAATAATAAAAGCTGTAATTCCGTGTGAATCCAAAAGCTCTCCTGTACGTACCAAAACAACCGCAACGTTACCGGTGATTCCGTGAGTGATCCAGTTTTTGGGTCCGTTAATCACCCAGTATTCCCCGTCTTTCTTTGCAACGCATTTCATACGCATCGCGTCAGAACCGGTGTTCGCTTCAGTTAATCCCCACGCGCCTATCCATTCTCCGCTGGCAAGTTTTGGAAGATATTTTTTCTTTTGTTCCTCGTTTGCGAATTGAAGTATATGTCCAGTACAAAGTGAATTATGCGCTGCAACTGAAAGTCCGATGGACCCACAGATCTTTCCGATTTCAGAAACAACCGTCACGTATTCTGTGTATGACAAACCTGATCCTCCGTATTGTTGTGGTACTAGCACACCCATCAATCCAAGCTCTCCGAATTTGCGGAACACTTCTAGAGGGAATTCCTGGCTCTCATCCCACTCCATAAGCTTCGGCCGGATATGCTCGTTTCCGAATTTGCGGATCATATCCGCGATCATCGTTTGATTTTCATTCATCCCGAAATCCATTCCGGAAGTTGTTTCTGTTAATAATTCACCAGACATGATATATTGTTTGAGTGTGTTTTTATTCTTTCTTTTCCTTCTAAAAAATCGAGACCCACTACGAAAGTGAAACCTGCTATTTTAGCTTTCATTTTTTTTATCAGTAATGCAGTTGCATCAGCAGTTCCACCTGTGGCAAGCAGATCATCATGAATTAAAACGTTCCATCCTTCCTTTACTGCATCCGCATGCATTTCAATTTTGGAGGAACCATATTCAAGAAAATATTCCTGACTAACGGTAAGGTAAGGTAATTTTCCAGCTTTTCTAACCAATACAAAAGGAATGTTTAATTTGTTTGCCAATAAAAAACCAAATAAGAACCCCCTGCTTTCAATACCAACTATCGCGTCAATTTTTACTCCCTTTAGTTTTTTTATAAATCCGTCAACTATTTCATTGCACAGTTCCTGGTTATAAAAAATAGGGGTTATGTCTTTAAACACAATGCCTGGTTTCGGAAAATCGGGTATTGCCCTTATAGCGTTCTTAATTCTGTCTTCCAGGTTCATCGGGTTTGCAAAATTATAAGTTCAGCCCTAATAAACAAACTTTAGTCGTTGTAAATTTAGGAATGCTTAAAAGTTGTACCACAGAAAATTAGCAACACATTCGACTGCTAAGAAAATTGTAAAAAGACAACTAAAATGTGTATCCGAAAATCATTAATGTTAAAATCAGTATTGTCGCAGCCACTCCAAGAAGTATGAAACCCACTGAATGTTGCCTGAAGTACGATGCGCGGCTGAATTTTCGTATACGGGAACGGAAGATTTTCCAGGAATAACCCAAAGAAAT
>CBIHPU010000557.1:0-2911 GCA_966211935.1 uncultured bacterium
AGCTACATCAGCTTAATTTTTTTGCGATGCAGGATTTAAGCGCTTCATCAAGTTGTTCAGGCGAGAAGTCTGCTTCAATACCAAAAAAGAACGTTTTTATATACGAAAAGTCCCTCTTGGGACTCACTCCCGTCCTTTGTGCCGCAACGCAGGCTTACTGGGACTCAAGAGGTTCGGCTTCTTTCGAAACCTGTTAATCTTTTCGGGACAAAGCCAGTGTTTAAACTGTTTTTGCCACTTGCATAGATTCATACCTACCGGTTAGGTTGAACTGAGCAAGTAAAGAGCGGAAGACGGGTCTCGAACCCGCAACCTCCAGCTTGGAAGGCTGGAGCTCTACCAATTGAGCTACTTCCGCTTTTCGGTCTAATCTGTTTCGAATAAATTCTTATTCTAAAACCAAATACGACTGACGACAATCCCAACTGCATACGCTTTTGGGTCGGGTCACCTACGCCAAGGCTTCGGTGACCGAAGTGGGGCAAGATGGATTCGAACCACCGAAGCAATTAAGCAACAGATTTACAGTCTGTCCCATTTGGCCACTCTGGTATTGCCCCGAAAAAGAGCCGAAGAAGGGACTCGAACCCCCGACCAGCTGATTACAAATCAGCTGCTCTACCAGCTGAGCTACTTCGGCTTTTATTTTATTATAACCACAAAGAACAACAACCCTTTCAAAAAGGGACTGCAAATGTAGTAAAAAATTTCTTTTGAAAAATCCCACTGTTAAAAAAAATTTTGAATTTTTTTTTCGTCGGAAAAATTGGGTTTTCAGGAGAGATAAACCCGCTCCTTACCTTTTTCTGAGAGGTCAGCAGTGATGTGTTCCTGCAGTGTTGTGCTTAAAGATAAGCCTACATAATCCGCTTTTACAGGAAAACGAGTGTGGCTTCTATCCACCAAAACAGCGGTATTTAATTTTTTAATGGGCTTTTCAAGGAAAACCTTGACGCCGTAAATGAGTGTTTTTCCGCTATTTAGAACATCATCCACCAAAACAACGGATTTATTATAATAATCTTTATCCGTAAAATCAATTTCAGGAGTTTCCGATAAAGGGTTGTCCTTATTGATGGAAACTTTACCAATGGAAACCTTGAGTGCAGAGATCTTCTTCAGAATTTCAACGAGACGTTTAGCAACCACGTATCCATTTCCCTCAATACCCGCAATGAAAACCTCTTTTTCGCCAAAATTGTTTTCATAAATCTCGTAAGCAATACGGTTTAGTTTCTGATTGATCTGCCGGGAATTTAATATTTCAATGTGGCTCATGGGAGGCCAAAGATAGGGAGAATTAAGGGGAGGCAAAAATATACAAACTTAAATTATTGAAATATAACCAGTTAGATTGTGTTAAATTGCCATAGCCTATCAATCATTTATTTCTCCACCTCAAAAAACAGCTCTCGTCCAGCTCGTGGTTTTATCGAGTCTGGCGCTGTATCGAACTGAAGTATTTTAAAATATTTAGTGAATAAAGGGAGATATTCATCTTTCGTCCCGCCGAAAGGAGGGTTTCCTTTAAGATCCGGATCGTTGAACAAAAGGCCAGCGAGTTTTCCTCCCTTAACCAACAAGCTAAACATCTTTGCTACATAATTCGGCCTGAGTGAAGGAAGAAGCGCACAAAAAAAAGTTTGTTCAATAATCAGATCATATTTTCCATCATGATCAAAAAAATCTTCGCAATAGATGTTTTCTGCAGGAAAATCAGGACAACGTTTTTTAAAATTGTGCACGGCCTTGTCGGAAATATCCAGCACAAAAACGTTCTGAAATCCATTCTTATATAAATATTCAGCTTCCCATGCATTACCTGCTCCGGGAATTAGAATGTGAATATTTTTATTTGTAAGATTATCAAAGTAGTTCTTTAAAGGAGTTGACACATTTCCAATATCCCAGGGAGAGTCATTGTTGATGAAACGGTTGTTCCAGTAGTCTTTGTCAAAAATTATTTCTTCCATTTTTTATTTTTTTAGTTCCAGTAAAACCACATTTTCCACGTGATGCGTCATTGGAAACATATCGACCGGCTGAATCTGTTTTACTTCGTATTTTTCTGAAAGCTGGATCAAATCGCGTGCCTGTGTAGAAGGATTACAGCTAACATAAACAACACGTCGCGCTCCGCTGTTCAGAATAACATTATTTACATCTGTATGCATGCCGGCGCGAGGAGGATCTGTAATAATCACATCCGGTTTCCCATTTTGTTTTACAAATTCATCAGTAAAAATATCCTTCATATCACCGGCGAAGAATAGCGTATTGGAAATATTATTCACCTGTGAATTTATTTTAGCATCGGCAATTGCGTCAGCCACGTAATCCACGCCTATGACTTTTTTCGCTTTACGTGCCACAAAGTTCGCAATGGTTCCTGTTCCTGTGTATAAATCGTACACAACATCGTCGCTTTTTATGTCTGCAAAATCTCTTGCAACTTTATATAATTGGTAAGCCTGGGCTGAATTGGTCTGGTAGAAAGATTTTGCCCCTATTCGGAATTTCAATCCTTCCATTTCTTCTTCAATATAATCTTTGCCGGAAAATGTAATCACGTTAAGATCTCCGATGGTATCGTTGCCTTTAGTATTGATTACGTAAAGCAGAGAAGTGATCTGAGGAAATTTATTTTTAAGGTGAGTAAGGAGTTTGTCTATCTCCTCAATTTTATTTTCCAGAAATGACAGAACAACCATGATCTGCCCTGTTGAGGTTGTTCTGATCATCAGCGTCCTTAAAAAACCGCTTTTCTCGCGAATGTCGAAGAAGGCCAGATTGTTTTCCAGCGCATATTTTTTTATCTCCAAACGGATCTCGTTAGAGAAATTGGCCTGCAAATGACAAATATTGATGTCGATGACTTTGTCGAATAAGCCAGGAAGATGAAAACCGAGAC
>CBIHPU010000558.1:0-2910 GCA_966211935.1 uncultured bacterium
TCATAAAATAATGCGGGCATCATACATAACCATTCCTGTAAACAAAACTGTCCTCATATTTGTATGTCAGTTTAGTTTCCAGGTATGGATAGGAAGCGTCTCCCGATTTAAAATTATTTATTTTGCGATAAACAAATTCAAGATTTTTTTCTTCCGCAAATCTTGATGAGAACATATTTAATTCAAAAGTATCTTCTTCTATATAATCGAAGTCGTTGTAAACTGCCCGTTGAACCAGGTAGAAGTCACCGTTTGACTGATCGTAGGCCTGCAGTTTTTCAGCGCGTCCTGTTGGTTTGGTGTTTTTAATTTTCTCGTACATCACGCTTTGCGGAAGTTCAACACTGTATCCACCGGTTGGGGGACTGAACCTGCTCCATCCAGCTTTCTTCTTTTCGATAAACTCTACTGAATTAATGAATTTATCTGCGCTGTTGCTTTTTATAATATCGTTGGTTCCTCCGACTTTGAAAATGAAAATTTCCTGTGGCCCGGCGTAAATTCTGTAACGTTGCTGATCGCCTCTTCTTGTTACATTGGAAATGTCATATCCCGGCCATCCGTTGTTCGCAGTTATGCGACTTATCTTTGAAATCTTTCCCGGAATACTTTCATAGAGAAGACTGTCAATTCTTTTCATTGTGTACTCCTGGCTGTGACCAAGAAATGAAGAGAACGTGGTAATACGCACAACCATAAAGTAAGAACCGTTCACCATATCAGGAAATAAATAATAACGCATGTTCCCGAATGAATTCGTTTCAGTTAATTCTCCCGGCAATAAAGCTTTAAAACTTGAATCAGGCGCAAACTGAGTTGAATAGTTCAGGCTCTTAATGGTTTTTTCGATTTTTTCTTTTTCCTTGATGCTTTTCTTACTTACCTTGAATGACACGGGTCTTACGGTGTACCCTTTTTTTCTGAGCATTTCTATCACGCCTTTATCACCAGGTAAATGCGCCGCGCCAATTCCGGTAAACAGCACTTGCTTTTTCATAATGGAATCCATTCCCTTCGCCATTATTTCATTGCGCAGGTGCAGCATGTACTTCTCGTATTTTTTAGAAGGATAAGTTAAGCGGGATAAACTATCCAGCGCGTCCAGGTCTCCTTTGCGATAAGCGTCTTCAATTTGTTCCTGCACATTTCCGCGACCAAACATGTTGCCATAGTAGCGATCTTCTTTGTCTTCATCAGGATCAGGCACCAGCGCTTCCTGAACCATTTTCTCACTTTCTTTAAAATCTTCAAGACTGGTTACCAGTTTATTCAACTTTTTAGCGGATTGAAAAATAAAAAGATCGAGATAAGTATTTTCCTCGTGGTTCCCCATGCTCTCGTAGCTGCGGTAAAGCAATCCGTTTACAAGGTCAGGGTCCATTGAGAGTACCTGCCGCAATTCTTTGTTGTCAGGAATATCAAATCCAAATGCTGTCTTATAGAAATCTCCAAAATTTCCCATGCTGTTGAACATGTCCATGAAACCACCTGATTCCATAGCGGAAAACATTCCCATTTCCTTCATGTTTTTCAACCACTCTTCCGGGTTTGTTTCGAGAGCAACAATGTCCGCGCTCTTTAGCGCAATAAAAAAAGAATCTGAGAGATGAAAAGCAAGTTTATTGCTTACATGCATTGTTCCGTACAGATAAGAAGGTTTGCTTAATCCGTTACCGCTGATCTCCCATAACAGCGCCGGATATTTTCCTTTATTCTGAGAAGAAATTATTCCGGGAAAAAAATAAAAGAGAAAAAGAACTGAAAAAAGTAGATTGAATTTTCCGGTCCTTACGTGAAATCTATCTCGCATATCGATATTGTTCTTGAAACAAATATAAGATAATAAAGCTGTTTTTACAGTTGGAGAATTTTCGTTTACATATTTTGGCGATGAGCAATTATGGTTACTTTTGGCGCATGACGAAGATCATTCTGAAGAAAGGAAAAGAGGAAGCAGTGCTGAGAAAACATCCCTGGGTATTTTCCGGTGCCATTCACGAAAAAGAAAATAGTCTTAAAGATGGTGATGTTGTGAAAGTATTTTCTGCAGGTGGGAAATTTCTTGGCATTGGACATTACCAGGAAACATCCATAGCGGTTAGAATATTCTCTTTCAAAGAAGTTGAAGTCAACGCCGCTTTCTGGAATAAAAAAGTTGAAGAAGCTTTTCGTTACCGCGTTCAATGTGGAATTGCGGAAAATGAAAAGACAAATTGTTTTAGGTTGATATTTGGGGAGTCGGATGGAATGCCGGGACTTATCATTGACTGGTACAATGGCCACGCCGTTTTCCAGGCGCACAGCATTGGCATGCACCGTGTACGTAATGAAATTGTGGATGCGCTAAAAAATCAGTTTGGAAAGAATTTGCATACTGTTTACGATAAGAGTAAAGAATCTCTTCCCGGCAATTATGCGAACGACATTAAGAATTCATTTTTGTTTGGTAAAGATGGAGAAACAATGGTTGAAGAAAATGGAAATAAATTTTTAGTGAATTGGACAGAAGGGCAAAAAACAGGATTCTTTTTGGATCAGCGCGACAACAGAAAACTCATTGGAGAATATAGTAAAGGAAAAAAAGTTTTAAATGCCTTTTGTTATACGGGAGGATTTTCGGTTTATTCGGGAAATAGTGGTGCAAGTCTTGTACACTCAGTAGATTCATCTAAACGTGCAATTGAACTCGCTAATAAAAATGCAGAGTTAAATGGTCTGAAGAACCACGAAAGTTTCGCGGAAGATGTTTTTGATTTTTTAAAAAACCGTCAGCAGATTGATTATGACATTGTGATATTGGATCCACCTGCCTTTGCGAAACACAGGGATGCGAAGCATAAAGCTGTTATTGGATACAAAAATCTTAATGCGCTCGCGCTGAAAAAAATGAAGTCGGGGTCGATGTTGTTC
>CBIHPU010000559.1:0-2903 GCA_966211935.1 uncultured bacterium
CTGAGAGGAAAGGATTCGGGCAGGGCGGATGACAGAGATGAAAAAGTTATTGCGAACAGGATTCGTGAATACCAGAATAAAACATCGCCTTTAATTGAATATTATAAGCAGGAGGGGAAATATAGGTCAGTGTGGGGAATGGGTGAGATTGGCGAAGTATTTGAATTGCTTTGCCATGAGATTGATCATGCAGAAGCCGGAGATGCCCATGGCGAAGGAGTTATGCAGGAAGCAAATAATATTCCTGGAAGATACCGGGATAACACCAACCGTAACAAAAAAAATAAAAAACACCACAAAAACCAAAACCTTATGTTACACGAAGAAAACAACGAACACAACAATCATGGGCGCGATGACGAGCAGCATGAAAATGGTAATGGTCATGAACATGATAATGATAATGACCAGGATGACAATATGAATGATGACATGGATAACGATGATCAGGACGAAGCGACAGGCATGGGCCACGCTGAGGACCTGGTGAGTGAGAGCCATGATGACGAGGATGAGGAGGACATGGATGAGGAGAAACATGAGCAACCTGCTCCTGTAAAGAAAGCTCCGGCTCCTAAAAAAGCGGCTAAGCCAGCTAAGAAAGCTGCTAAAAAAGCGCCAGCTAAAAAAGCAGCTAAGAAAGTTGCTAAGAAAGCTGCCAAGAAGACTGCAAAAAAAGCCGGAAAGAAAGCGGCTAAAAAAGTTGTAAAAAAGGCTGCAAAGAAATCAGCTAAAAAAGCAACAAAAAAGTCAGCAAAAAAATCGGCTAAGAAAGCTCCAAAAAAATCAGCTAAAAAATCAGCTAAGAAATCATCAAAAAAAGCTGCCGGCAAAAAGTCGGCTAAGAAAGCTAAAAAAGGTGGTAAAAGAAGAAGATAAGTACAAATCAAGATGAATTGAATGACACAGTTAATCGCTGTGTCATTCTTTTTTATGGGCATTACAAACTATTTATACTCCTGTCGCCTTTATCGGCGATTACTTGATTACCTTTGCACCCGGTAAATGGAAACGAATTTTGTTGATTACGTAAAAATCTGCGCGCGATCCGGTAAAGGCGGCGCAGGGTCTGTGCATTTCAGGCGTGAAAAGTTTATTGCTAAAGGCGGACCTGATGGCGGTGATGGTGGAAGAGGGGGACACATTATTTTGCGTGGAAATAAAAATTTCTGGACACTTCTGCACCTCAAATACCGCAAACACGTAATTGCTGAAGCTGGCGAAAACGGCCAGGGTAAGAACTGTTCAGGCAGAATGGGAAAGGATGTAATACTTGATGTTCCGCTCGGGACAATAGCGAAGGACGCTGAAACAGGTGAAGTACATTTTGAGATTACAGATGACGGCGAGGAGCGGATCTTACTCCCGGGTGGCAGGGGAGGATTGGGCAATCAGCATTTTGCTACTGCTACGAGGCAAACTCCGCGTTTTGCCCAACCGGGTGAAGATGGTCAGGACAAATGGTTCATCTTAGAACTTAAAATACTTGCAGACGTCGGACTGGTCGGCTTTCCAAACGCAGGGAAATCTACCTTGCTTTCAGTTGTAAGTGCTGCCAAGCCAGAAATTGCAAATTATCCTTTTACCACATTGGCTCCAAATCTCGGTATTGTTCGCTATCACGATTTCAAAAGTTTCGTAATGGCTGATATTCCAGGAATAATTGAAGGAGCGCACGAAGGAAAAGGACTCGGTTTGCGTTTTCTCCGCCATATTGAACGTAATGCAATTTTACTCTTCCTGGTTCCGGCAGACAGTAAAGATATTGTTGAAGAATATAAAATTCTTCTGAACGAGCTGAAGCTTTATAATCCGGAATTACTCGATAAAAGAAGAGTACTTGCTATTTCAAAAAGCGATATGCTTGACGAGGAACTTGAAGTGGAGATATCCAAAGACATCAATAAAAGAATAAAAGGAAAAAATAAAATACCCTACATTTTTATTTCTTCTCACACTGAAAAAGGAATTAAGCAATTGCTGGATTTGCTTTGGTCAGAATTGAAACACGCGTAATTACTAATCGTGTTTACTTGATTTTTCTTTTTCTTTTTCCTTCATTAACGCCAGTTCCTGCGACAAGGTTTTATTTTGTTTCTGCAATTTGGAAACCACAATTGACAAATGCAGGAGGTATATCAGGATAGCGAATATTGCGCCTGTAAAAACAAGATTTGGTGGCGCAATAACTCCAAACAGATCCGCGAAATATTCAAGTCCGCTTCTCCAGAATGAAAAAACTACCAGAATGATCGTGCAGATGATCCAGACTATTGAATACTCTTCCCTCAATTTTCCCTTTACAATTAAGTAAAAGATATAAGCGAGGAAAATGACGCTAATGGTGATGGCAAGAATCTGAATTTTTTCCATGATAAAAGTTCAAAGAGGTTTATCTGCAAGTACTATATTCTGAATGTTTTTTCCAAACATGAGTGAAGATGAATAAAATTTACGCTTTTTCCATTTCGCGCTCTCTTTAAATTGAATGTTTGTAAAGCCCAGTTGACGCAAAACGTTTTCAATTTCGTTTGGCGATAAATGCACCTCGATCGGAACGTACATTGCGTCCAGCAAAGAAATTTCATGATCGCGGCAGAGCCCCGTTTTTTTTACAACCCAATTCATGAATTTATACGAAATAATTTTTCCCGCGGCGCGGTACATGAAATGTATAAGTTGGCCAATAGGCGCAAATCTGCCATAAAGCATCAGGTAGATCCTGCCACCCGGTTTTGTTACGCGCATCATTTCTGCAATTCCTTTTTTCCAGTCTGTTGTGTGATGCATTACTCCGTGTGAATGCACATAATCGAATGTTTTATCCGCGAACGGAAGTGCAAGCACATTGCCGGCCGTTAAATGCAGATTCGCGTCGGGATGTTTCACTCTGACGCGTGAAC
>CBIHPU010000560.1:0-2902 GCA_966211935.1 uncultured bacterium
TTAAAACAGGAAAACTTATCTGCACAATCAATGAAGTTTCCGCTAATGACGCGTTTTATTTTCTCGATGATCAAACCATAGTTTATCTCGACAGAAATAATACGCTAACTGCTCACGACTTTCTTACAAACAGTAAAAAAAGTGATCGCTATTACTGGTGGATGTACCGTTTTGCTTTGTCGCCTGACAAAAAGAAAGTTTTCTCTCTTACAATCGACGGCAAGTTAAAAGCGTATGATTTTACTTCAGGCCAGCAGCTCGACAGTGTGCAGCTTTTTGAAAAAGACAAAATGATGTTGCCGATCATTCCAATTGAAATTTCAAAAGATGGAAAATACATAGCGGTGGCACTGTACAACAACACTATTAAAATTTACGATGCGGCAACACTGAATGAGATCACAACTTTTTCCGGAATGACTTTGGTTATTTATGATATCATATTTAAAGAGACTGATCCGGATGTTATTTTATGCGTGGACGCGAATAAGGTGATCCGTGCCTTTGACATTTCAAAGAAGAAAGAAATTCTGAAAGTTTCCAACATGATGTACGGTTCCATGTGCCTTGAAGTTCATCCGTCACAAGAATATTTTCTTGCCAATGAAATGAAGATGGTTCACTATTGCAGGATGAGCGACGGACAAATAGTAAAGTCATATAAATCTGTTGTGCATAAGATTGTGAACATGGCATACGATCAACAGGGAAAATATCTTGCAACCGCTGCAGATGACATTACATTAAAGATCTGGGATCTTCGCGAAAACAAAATTGTACGTGTGTTGCCGGCTTTTTTTCCTGTTTGTTTTTCCGCAGATGGAAAAAAACTTGTAAGCAGTTTCATGAGCATCAACCTGGCCATCTGGAATCCTGAAACAGGCGAGCGCGTCGGGAATTTAATGACGGAAAACGAACTTATGCAATGTGTAAGCATGAGCAATGATGGTAAATATGTTGCTGGAGGTAGTTACACCGGCACAATTAAAATATGGAACACCGAAACTTCTAAAATCGATAAAAAACTTATAGGTCATGTTGGTGGAGTTTATTCAACTGCTTTTAGTCCGGATGGTAAAATACTTGTGAGTTGCGGAATGGATATGAGCATCCGTGTTTGGGATGTTGGAAGCGGAAAAGAAATCAAAAATATCGGCAACGCGCACGAAATTATTGTTAGCGACCTGAAATTTTCACCTGACGGTTCGATGCTCGCATCTGCGGGATGGGATAAAAAAATAAAAATTTGGAACACTTCAGATTGGTCGCTGAAAAGTACAATCGAAGGACATGTCAATATCATCACGAGTATTGATTTTACAGGGGATGGAAAACATATTGCAAGCGGAAGTGGGAACAACGCAGTAAGTCCTTCTGATAATACCATTCGCTTGTGGGATGTAAGTACAGGAAAGGAACTTTGTAAAATGTCCAATCCAACAGGACAGATCAACAAAATCATTATCGAAAAAAATGGCGAGCATTTGTATTCGTGTTCAGAAGATGGTATGCTGAAGATCTGGAATTATAAGAACTGCAGCGAACTTGCAGGCTTTATTGCTTCTAACAGAACAGAACACCTGATCTTTACCCCGGATAATTATTATATGTGTTCCCGTCAGGCGCTCGCTGCTGTTTCGTTCCGCCTTAATGGAGAAATCTATCCCTTCGAACAGTTTGACGTGCAGCTGAACCGGCCGGACATCGTATCCCAGCGGACAGGCAAAACCCCGCAGAACCTGATAAACGCTTATCAATACGTCTATAAAAAACGATTAAAGAAATTAGGTTTTACAGAAGATAAGGACAGTGATTTCCATCTTCCTGAACTGAACCTGGCTGACAGAAATGTTCCGCTGATCACAACCGAAAAAAAATTAAAGTTTAAACTGCATTTGGAAGATAGCAAATATAAACTTGACAGACTGCAGATCTATGTGGATGATGTTCCTGTTTACGGAATGGCAGGCATCGACCTCAAAAGCAGAAATACGAGTAAGACTGATCTTGACATTGAAGTAGATCTAGTTGCCGGTAGAAATAAAATTCAATTCTCCTGTTTCAACGAAAAAGGAGTTGAGTCACTTGCAGAAACGGTTGAGATAATGAGAGAGACCGGAACCGCGGTAAACGGAAATCTGTACGTAATTACATTCGGAGTTTCAGAATATAAAGATTCGCGGTTTAATTTGAAGTACGCGGCAAAAGACGCGGACGATGTTGTAAGGAATTTTACCAATGTTCAGGGCGTGTTTAATAATATTTATACACGCAGTTACATGAACGCAGATGTAACGCGCGAAAATTTTGAAGGAATAAAAGAATTTCTTAAAAATTGCAGTGTGGATGACATGGTGCTGGTATTTGTCGCGGGTCACGGTGTATTGGATGAAAAATTCGATTATTACTATTGCACAGCTGATATTGATTTCGACAATCCTTCCGCGAGAGGTTTGTCTTATGACATGATTGAAAGTGTTTTTAATGGAATTAAAGCAGTGAAGAAATTATTGTTCATGGATACTTGTCACAGTGGAGAGCTTGATAAAGATGAAGTTGAAAAATCCGCAAAAGTGGAAACAGGCGAAGTTGCGTTCAGAGCGGTAGGGGAGGGCGTACGAAAAAAAGAAGGATTTGGTCTTGATAACAGTGTGCAGTTAATGGAAAATTTGTTCAGTAATATTAAAAGAGGGACAGGAACAACGGTTATCAGCAGCGCGGGCGGCGCGGAATTTGCAATGGAAAGTGATGAATGGAAGAACGGATTGTTTACCTATTGTTTACTGAAAGGAATGAGAGAAAAATCGGCCGATAAAAATAACAATGGTGAAATTCTTATGTCTGAAAATCAGAAATACGTAAAGGATCAGGTGAGTGAGTTGAGTAAGGGCAAACAAATTCC
>CBIHPU010000561.1:0-2884 GCA_966211935.1 uncultured bacterium
AATTTTCAGCAAATGGAGAGCCGCGCTCGGAGGAAATATAGTTTGCGTTGTTTCCGGAGGGGCGGCGTTGCAGGACAGACTCGCACGTGTGTTCAATGCCGCAAAAATTAAAGTTCTTGAAGGTTACGGACTCACTGAAACTTCACCGGTTATAGCTGTGAATAATTATGACGAAAATAAAATGAAGATTGGAACTGTTGGACTTGTTATCAATAACGTAGAAGCAAAACTGGCAGATGACGGGGAAATTATCGTTAAGGGACCGAATGTCATGCTGGGTTATTACAATCAACCTGAGTTGACGAAAGAAGTGATCGATGAAAATGGCTGGCTGCATACTGGCGATATTGGTCGCTTTGAAGACGGAAAATTTCTGAAGATTGTAGATCGCAAAAAAGAGATATTCAAAACTTCAGGCGGAAAATACATCAGTCCTCAATACCTGGAAAACAAATTAAAGGAAAGTCGTTTTATTGAACAGGTTATGGTGATAGGTGAGAATGAAAAATTTCCTGCTGCGCTGATAGTTCCTGCATTCGCGTTTCTGAAAGAATGGTGCGCGCGCCAGAAAATAAATTATACTACTAATGACGAGATGATACACAATCCCGAGATTGTGAGCCGAATTCATGAAGAAATAAACAAAGCCAACGAGGAATTCAGTCAGCACGAAAGGATTAAAAAATTCGAATTGTTACCGCGAGAGTGGAGCGTTGACAGAGGTGAACTCACTCCAAAATTATCATTGAAAAGAAAAATCATACTTGCTGCAAACACGGACGCTTACAAACGAATTTACGGCGAGCCTTCAGCAATGCCAGGTTAAAAGAACCGGACCCTAATTTTATGGAAAAGAAATATACCGAAACGATTGACTCTAAATTGAAAACGGCCTGGCAGATAGTCAGCCGCATGTACAACTCGGAAGCCGCGCAACACAACGCGACAATAGCGGTTGCTCATTTTCTATTGAATGTTGACAGCCGCGAAGGTTCTTATGCTTCTGATATTGCACCACGCCTTGGAACGGAAAGCACCTCGCTGTCACGCATCATCAATTACCTCGAGGATAACAAACTCATTGTCCGCAAAGCCGATAAAACGGACAAACGAAAGATCAAGATTTTACTGACGCCGAAAGGAAAACAGAAAAAAGAGCTTGCAAAAACTTACGTGCGTGACTTTAACGGTTTTGTCCTAAAAAATATTGGTAAAAAAAGATTGGATGAATTTTACAGAACAATTGACGACATAATTGAACTGGCAGAGAAAAAAAACAAGGAATTAAAAGGCGAATAACATTCATTTCCGGTTAAATATTTTATGAAAAGAAAAATCCAGAAAGTTGCCGTACTCGGATCAGGAGTAATGGGCTCACGTATTGCCTGTCATTTTGCAAATATAGGATGCGAGGTATTATTGCTCGACATATTACCTAAGGAACCAAATGAGGCGGAAAAAGCGAAAAAACTTACAATGGAAAGTAAGCAGGTGCGCAACCGTATCGCAACAGACGCGCTTACTTTCGCTTTGAAGTCAAACCCCTCGCCGATTTACAAACAAGAATTTGCGTCACGCATCATCGTCGGAAATCTTGAAGATGACCTCCAGAAAATTTCCGGATATGACTGGGTGATAGAAGTGGTGGTGGAAAACCTGGAAATAAAAAAGAAGTTATTTGAGAACGTAGATAAATTCCGCAAAGCGGGAACTTTAATTACATCGAACACTTCCGGAATACCAATTCACTTAATGGCAGAGGGAAGATCGGATGATTTTAAAGCGCACTTCTGCGGAACGCACTTTTTCAATCCACCAAGGTACCTGCGCCTGCTTGAAGTTATTCCAACACAGCACACGCAAAAAGATGTGGTGGATTTTTTAATGAATTACGGATAGAAATTCCTTGGAAAAACTACCGTATTGTGCAAGGACACTCCTGCATTCATTGCAAACCGCATCGGTGTTTTCGGAATTATGTCGCTGCTTCACATAGTGGAAAAGATGGAATTGACAGTTGAGGAAGTGGACAAGCTCACAGGACCTGTACTTGGTCGCCCCAAATCAGCAACGTTCCGAACTTCTGATGTTGTTGGAATTGACACAATGGTAATGGTTGCAAACGGACTGAAAAAGAATTGTCCGAATGATGAAGCCAATGAAGTGTTCGCGCTTCCTGCCTATCTGCAAAAGATGGTAGACAATAAATGGCTCGGTGATAAAACCGGCCAGGGATTTTACAAGAAAGTAAAAAACAAAGAAGGAAAATCTGAAATCCTTGCGCTTGATCTTAAAACATTCGAATACAAAACATCACAGAAAGTAAAATTTCCGACTCTCGAACTTACCAAAACAATAGATAATTTAAGAGAACGAGTAAAAGTTCTTGTGAGTGGAAAAGACAAAGCCGGAGAATTTTACCGGGCTACCTTCGCCGGATTGTTTCAATATGTATCCAACCGCATCCCTGAAATTGCGGATGAACTTTATAAAATAGACGACGCTTTAAAAGCCGGTTTTGGATGGGATCTTGGTCCGTTTGAATATTGGGACGCAATTGGCGTAAAGGAAGCAGTTGCGTTGATGGAACAAAATGGTTACAAGCCAGCCGCGTGGGTAAATGAGATGGTGAAAAGTAATTCCTCTTTCTATAAAATCGAAAATGGAATTAAAAAATATTACGACATCCCGTCAAAATCTTACAAAGCGATTCCTGGCGCTGAAACTTTCATTATCCTCGACAACATCAGAGCGAGTAAAACTGTCTGGAAAAACAGTGGGTTAACGGTAACCGATATTGGAGACGGGATTCTGAACGCTGAATTTCATACGAAGATGAACACAATAGGCGGTGAAGTGCTGAGTGGGTTGATGAAAGCTGTTG
>CBIHPU010000562.1:0-2883 GCA_966211935.1 uncultured bacterium
CTGAAGACTGCAAGGAACACTTATACTCCAGTTACCTGCAAGATAATTACTGACAACATTTGTGTCTACATATCTTAGGCTTACCTTGTTCTTCCATTTATAATTGAAAAAATCATCTTTGTACGTTGTTGGATTTGCGACCATATATGCATATTGATCATCTTCAATAGTTATACTTGCCCCGTTAGATATTGAAGTGCCGGTTAATTTACCGCTCCAGCCAATGATCCCTGCTCTCAACGAAGACACAGTAAGGACGAAAACAAAAATTAAAAGATGAATTTGTCGCATTTATGATAATATTTGAATGATAAAATGATTTCTCAACTACGGAATAAGATCTACTCGATCATAAGTTTATCATTATAGATCAGCGCATCCTGCTCAAAAACTTTAATCATGTAAATTCCGTGTTGTTTTCCTGTTAAGTCGGTTTTAAATTCATTTCCTGTTACATTTTTCTTTTCCAGGACAACTCTTCCTGCCACATCGTAAATAATAACGGTTCCATTTTGCAATGGCGAACTGAATTCCAGATTCACATTACCTGCGGATGGATTAGGCATAAGGGAAACATTAATATTGCTTAACGAATTATTATTAACTCCATTCGCAAGCCTGCAACAACTTGACCCAACTGTTACTATAACATCATCGCATGCTACACAACAAGTATCAAGAGTAGAGTCGTTAACGAGATAAACACAAAGAGTGTAATTTGGTGTGGTATTTGGGGTAGCAATTGGATTGGCAATGTGAGAATTGTTTAAGCCTGTCGCTGGCAACCAATTATAAAGTACAGAATCACATGTCATGCATGAATCCGAAAAAGCAGGGACTCCTCCGATCGTTACATAGCCACCATAACAACAGATTGATTTGTTGCGGCCAGCATTTGCTTTGCAGCATGATTGAGCATAAGAATTCATTGCTGTAAGTACAAAAAGTACCACAGATAAGAAAGTGATGGTTTTTTTCATAATGATGATTTTTTATTGTTTATTACTCGCATTTTATGGTTTACATTTTATAGACTTTGAAAGATTTGTATGGCCCCTCGGTCTCATATTTGCCGGAAACTTTCTTCTGAACGATTTTAGACGTGGAGAAAAAATCTTCCTTCAAACTCTTTGTGTCATTGTATGTATATGATACTACCATTTTCTCGGCGCCAAAATTTCCCTCTGAAGTATTGTTGTAGTGATACACGATTTTTGTCATCATGAAATCACCTGCATTGTACCAGATTTCGGTAACGGGCGTTAATGAATTCTTTATATAAATAATTATTTTTCCGGTTCCTTTTTTGTCAGGTTTTTCCAGGCGTATTGAATCTGCCATATTCACGGATTTTTTCAGTACATCTGCATTTGATAATGGATTTTTAGGAACGTCTTTCATGCCCTGCTCAACAACACCTATAGCCTTACCTTCTTCGTCAATCATCAGCGTGCGGTTTTTATCACTTATATAAACCTCCCCATCAAAGCTTGAATAATACCCTTTCTCAGGAATGATTCTAAATTCACCAGTTCCGATATGAAAGCTTTTAGAGTCCTTAGCTTTTTTATACCCAGCAATATCAACGTTGGCCCAGATTGTCTTTCCTATAAATGCTGATTGCACTTTTGCGAGCACATCAAGGACAGGATTGTCCTGAGCAAATAGCGTGGTTGTGCAGATGCAAAAAATAAACACCAATGATCTCATAGTTTGAAATATTTTATTTATTGTCTTTTTTTAATGTAGGTGCGTGAAGCAGAAACTGTTTTTAATCCCTCAGCTGTTTCCTTTTTGGCAACTTCAACGCTTCCCTGCTCATTATATCCTAAGATTGAAGCATAGTTGTTTGCATCAAGCTCAGCTACTAATTTTAGGGTACGAGGATTATATACATAGCTTACCATTCCGGAATTATATGGATGAATGCGTAAATCATCAATGTAACCAGCAAGCGTAGCATTCCCATTTATAACTTTGACTTTCATTGAATTTGCTGATGCAGGAACAACAAATTCTCCGTAATAACGCTGCCATCCTTCGATATGTTTACCCGAAGGATAAACAAAAACAGCGCTCCCAACCTGGTTTAGTCCATTAAAGAATTTAATCTCAAAAGACATTTCATTAAAGTCGAGATAACTGTTATAGGTTGTATTAGAAGGTACATTACCCCATGCGCTGATCACATAGCGCTTTCCAATTTGCGGAGAGAGTTTACCAAGGCAGGTACTCATGCCCGGATCATAAACTGATGGAGGTACAGATTGATTAGAAGTGTCAGTATAGTTGTCGTTGTAAGTTGGATACGCTGTTCCACCGGCAGAGCTTGAAAACTCGTAGTAATTGTTTGCCGCAATTTTCAGAGAATATAAACCTGTATGGGCGAAATCGCTGCTGATGGAAGTAGCAGCAACCGTTTGCCAGTTTTCCCAACTTTTATCCTCGCCATTACAGTTTGGAACATACATTTCATCCTCAAATGATTTAAATGCGATTTCATGGTATGCGGCGTTATTAGCTGCTGCTGTATTCAGCGCCATTCCGAATCCATATAGTGCGCTGCTGTAATTTCCTAATGCATCCTTCTGTTCAAGGCTGTATCCGTAGTTAGAGAATTTTGTGACGGTACTCGTCTCAGTCCAATTTGAATTTTGCGAAAGATCTCTCCAATCAAACATACTGAAACTATCAAAATATCCATCTTCCCTAGTATTGGCAGGAATGTTACTTGGTGTAGGTGCATAAGTTGAGTGACGATTCGTAATGAAAGTGAAAGCTTTATAGGGTTTCCAAACACTACGCGCCTTCCATTTAAACGGATTATATTCTGTGTCACTGGTGTCAATGGAAGTTCCATCACACGTAACATTTGCTACATCG
>CBIHPU010000563.1:0-2873 GCA_966211935.1 uncultured bacterium
ACCACCAATTAACTGAGATAACAATTATTATTAAGCTTCATGTTGATTAGCGCCATCTGAATCATTTATAACTCCTTCAGTAAAATGGAGCTCAAAATTACAGCTATTTTTCCGCTCCGCAAATTAAACGACTCCATTCACCTCTTACCTCTATGATAAGATTATGGGCTTCCCGGGACAATTTCTCGCCACAGATATTCAGGATTTACGCAGATCCAAAATCAACTTAGACAGCAGAGGAACACGGAACTTTTTTGCCGCAGATTCCGAGAATTAACACAAATAAAAAATTAAATATCAAATAACCACAGAGGAACGAAGGAACGGAGGGCCACGGAGATTTTTCGTAATCCATAATCCCGAAGTCTCGGGACGTATCTCTTTATCCGATAGCTATCGGATCGTAATTCGTAGATTTCAGCCGCAGATTTCGCAGATCAACGCAGATGAAGACAAAAAATTTCACGCGGAGAAAATCAAGGAAGCGGAGCGCGCGGTGCATTAAAAATAACATCGTAACCTTTGAGGTCCATTGAGTACTTTGTGTCCTAAGAAAGTTCACCCGGAGGAACGGAGGGTAATGGAGATTTTTCGTAATCCGTAGTCCCGAAGTTTCGGGACGTATCTCTTTATCCGATAGTTATCGGATCGCATTCGTAGATTCCGCCGCAAATTCCGTGAATCCGCCGCCGATTATTTTTCTCTACATAACTTAAGTAATTTTGAAAAAAATACAGGTATGAAAAGATATTACTTTCTCTTAATAATATTTACTGCAACTTATCTCAATGCGCAGGTTAATTTCCTTTCGCTCGACACGATCAAGCCGCCTGCAAACCTTGAAAACGTATTCAGTCGTCCGCTCTACAAAGATTCCGCATTTGTGAGCAGTTATGTGATCTTCATAAAAAAAGAAGTAAAAATGCATAAACACATTCAACATGCGGAACATGTTTATATTGTTGATGGCGTTGGTGAAATGACAGTAGGAGAAAAAACATTTAAGATCAGAAAGGGAGATGTGGTTTTCATTCCCAAAGATACTTTTCATGCGGTGAAAACAACATCGAAGAAACCGTTGAAAGTAATTTCCATTCAAGCGCCGTTCTTTGACGGGAATGACCGGGTAATGAAAGAATGACAAATAACTTCGTTCAAAATACCGCGATTAAGAGCCGGTTTTAATATTATTGCCAAGACAAGCAAAAGAAGATTAAATTTGTCGTTTTTCATATGAGCAACGTAATTCTTGAAATAGCTTGTTTTAGCCCGGAATCCGCTGTTATAGCATCAAAAGCCGGAGCACACAGAATAGAGATCTGCGAAGATATTTTTATTGGCGGAAAAACACCGTCGGATAAAGTGATCGATGAAATCATTTCAAAAACCGGAAGTATAAAGCGATTCGTGATGATCCACAAATTAGGATCGAATTATAATTACACTAAACGTGATTTTGAATGGATGATTGACAGAATGGGTGACATCAACGAAAAGGATGTTCACGGTTTTGTATTCGGTGCTGTAACAGACAGAAATGAACCAGATCTTGATAAACTGAAAGAACTTGTTGTAGCGGCGGAAAACAAACCCTGCACATTTCATCGCGCGTTCGATTCCATTGCCAATAAATCTGAAGCGCTGGAACAACTCATCACATTGGGATTTAAACGCGTTCTTACCGCGGGCGGAGACGGAAACGCGATACATAACATAGAATCACTTGCCGCTCTGAACAAACAGGCAGCCGGAAGAATTACAATTGTAGCAGCAGGCGGCGTCCGCTCACACAATGTTGCTGAAATAATTGCGAAGACAGGTGTTAAAGAAGTTCACTCCAGCGCAATTTTAAGAGGCGACGTTGCTGATCAAGGAGAAATAAAAAAAATGCTTGAAGCAATTGCTTAATTCTGGTTAAGTTGGATAAAAAACAACTTCTTTCACTAAATCTCACAAAAATAAATGGCAGTAGAAATCGAAAGAAAATTTCTTGTGAAAAAAGCAACATGGAATGCTATTGAAAAAGGGAAGGGCAATTATTACCGGCAGGGCTATATGGCAAAAGAGACTAACCAGACTATCAGAGTCCGTGTAACTGAAGAAACGGGATATCTTACCATCAAAGGTCCAACAACAGGAATTTCAAGACCAGAATATGAATACAAGATCCCAAAGCAGGATGCTGAAGAAATGCTGAATATCTTCTGTAACAACATCGTTTGCAAAATAAGATATAAGATAGAATTCGCGAATAAACTTTGGGAAGTCGATGAATTTATGAATGATAATGAAGGATTGATTGTTGCGGAGATTGAATTAAGAGATGAAAATGAAAAATTCGACTTACCTGACTGGGTTGAAAAAGAGGTGACGGGTGAAAAGAGATACAACAATTCGAAATTGGCGGTTAATCCTTATAAAAATTGGGTTGCTTAATTTTAATTGAAGAAGAAAAATTCCGCCGCAATTAAATACTTAGCTTTGAACTATGAAATTCACGCTCAGAATAAAATCGGTAAATCCAGAGTTTGACCGCGAACAGGCGGAACAATATCATGGCGGCAAAGAAAGCGAAGACAACGTACTTTATTTGTGGGAAGATGAGTTGCTGATTCCCGGCGAAGTGGCTTCATTTAAAGTCAGGAACAATGTGCCTTTCCCATTGGAGGTTGAAGAAAACGGAAAACCTGCAACCTATGAAATTCCATCCTGTACAATTATAGATTGCGTATTGGAAAATGGGCGCACAACACATTTTGCATTTTCAAAACGGATAATCAAGGAAACGGAAAAAAATCAGAGTAAGGATGGAAAACAACTTTGGTTCACCGTTTATCTGAAAGGAAAAATGAAAGTCGTTAGTCCATTTGAAG
>CBIHPU010000564.1:0-2872 GCA_966211935.1 uncultured bacterium
GGTAATTACCACGATCCCGAATTTTTCCTTCGGCTGGAAGAACATATGGCTGTATGCAGCTTTAAAGAGCATACAGGTTATGATTGTCCGGGTTGCGGGTTGCAGCGAGCCACCATTTCCCTGTTAAAAGGAGATATTATTGAGAGTCTGCAATATAATCCCGCACTTATTCCGGCGCTGTTGCTGGCAATCATGACGGTTTTACAATTAATTTTTCAGTTCAGGAACGGTGGCAAAGTTCTTGTGTGGGGATATGTGTTTACCGTTTTGGTTTTGCTTGTTAACTACACGTTGAAACTGAGCGGCGTTATATCCGGACAACCGTCATGAAGCAAATAGTTTTTTTTCTTTCACTTATTTTTTTATCCGCTTTTGCGGCGCACAAATATTATCATTCTCACTGTGAATTGTTGCTGAATGAAAAGACTGGAAGCGCGGAAGCCGTTGTTGAATTGTACTGGCACGATCTTGAAGTTTCGTTAAGCGCGGAAGGCAAGAAAAAAATAAAGCTTGGTGATAAAGATTTCAGTGAAGCCTGCGGCGATTATTTTAAAAAACACTTTGTTTTGAAAGATAGTCTGGGCGTTGAAGCAGAACTTAACTTTGTAGGTACAGAAACTAAAGGCGATCAGCTTATAGTCTACCTTGAATTTAAGGGAGTCAAGCAATTCAAAGGTTTTCAGTTGGCAAACACATTGCTGATAAAAGAATTCCCGCAGCAGGTGAACCAGGTGAACATTAAAAAACCAAAGAAAAAATCTTTGGTTTTCACAACAAGGAATATCAGTCAGAAACTTGACTGAAAAAATAATTACACATTGAAACGAAAGTGCATCACATCGCCATCCTGCACAATATATTCTTTACCTTCTATTCTTAATTTACCATTGTCTCGGCAGGCAGCTTCTGATCCGTATTGAACGAAATCTTTGTAAGCGATCACTTCCGCTTTAATAAAACCTTTTTCAAAGTCAGTATGAATAACGCCGGCTGCTTGTGGCGCGGTCATGCCTTTTGTAATGGTCCATGCGCGTACTTCTTTCACCCCCGCCGTAAAATAATAGGCGGCTTTAATTAATTTATTTACACCTGGTTCGTCCAGACCAATATCATCCAGGAACATTTTTCGCTCATCATAAGATTCAAGCGCGGCTATCTCCGCTTCCATTGCTGCGGTAATTACCAGCACCTGTGCGTTCTCGGTTTTAACAGCTTCGCGAACCGCATCTACATATTTGTTTCCTGTCTTAATTGATTTTTCATCCACGTTGCATACATACAGAACAGGTTTAATAGTCAACAAAAAAAGATCAGCGATATATTTTTTTTCTTCTTCTGAAATTTCACATGAACGGGCACTTTTACCTTGTTCCAAAGTCGCTTTAACGCGTGAGAGAACATCATAGGTTTTTACGGCTTCCTTATCGTTTCCTGTTTTGGCAACCTTTTCAAATTTTTTCATCTTGGCATCAACAGCCTCAAGGTCCTTCAGCTGAAGTTCCATATCGATTACTTCTTTGTCACGTACCGGATTCACCGATCCGTCAACGTGAACGATATTGGGATCATCGAAGCAACGCAGAACGTGTATTATGGCATTGCACTCGCGGATATTGCCAAGGAATTTGTTTCCAAGTCCTTCACCTTTATGAGCTCCTTTAACCAGTCCGGCAATGTCAACAATTTCAACAGTGGTGGGGAGAATATTCTGGGGTTTTACAAATTCCGCCAATTTGGTTAGTCGTTCATCCGGGACAGTAATGGTTCCCAGGTTAGGTTCAATTGTACAAAAAGGGAAGTTTGCTGCTTGCGCACGCGCGTTTGACAAACAATTAAAGAGGGTCGATTTTCCGACATTAGGTAATCCAACAATACCACATTTAAGCGCCATAGAAACAATAAAATTTTAGGAGCGCAAAGATACTGATTTACAGGTAAAGAGAAGCTGTTGTTTAAATAGTTTGTGAAGTTGTTTTATGGAATGGGAATGCGGGCTGAGATGGCAGAAGAAAGATTTCAGAGGCGAGGATCCGGTCGTCGTCCTCGATGCAACCTGGAACATTAAAGGAAAGCGTTTCAGGCCGAAGCTTTTATTTACTATTCGGAACATTTCAGTGGAGATTCCCGCAAAGTCACCCAACTTTTAAGGAAGGTGTAGAGACTTTGGCAAAGGCTCCAGCAAAGTCACCCTAACTGTTAAAGTTAAAGGAAAACTGTATAGGGACTTTGGCGGAGACTTTAGTAATGTAGGCCTAACAGATTCGGAAAAGCGTGGAGAGGGTTATAAAGATTGGCGACAATACTCGTTCCTTAAGGGCGCCTTCCCTAGGGGAGACTTCCCTAACAAAAACCATCCCAAACTACTCAAAGTTGAAAAAAATATTTTTCTGATTTTCTGAATGAAAATTTTTATAAACTTAACTCATCCCCCAACTGATTAAAATCTATTCCATCAAAATTTCCGGAACTCATCATTAATAAATTCTTATTCTTCCACTCAATTGATTTAAGGTAATCCTTGATCTCGTTAGAAGAAGTAAAAACTTTAATCGTTTTTTTTGAAGAGAAAGATTTTTCAACCAGATCAGCGCCTATAGGCTTCAGCTTTTTGTGTTCAATGGTATGCGGATTAAAATAAACCAAAGCTTCATCAGCCAGATCCATTGAACCCTTATATTCATTTAAAAAACTTTCATTCAGACTGCTGAATGTATGCAGCTCCATGGCAGCGACTAACTTCCTTGATGGAAATTGTTTTTTTACGGCTTCAATTGTCGCTTTTAATTTGGATGGTGAATGAGCAAAATCTTTATAAAATGAAAAATCTTTTTCCTGCTTTACCAACTCAAGACGCTTTGCTGCGCCTTTAAAG
>CBIHPU010000565.1:0-2870 GCA_966211935.1 uncultured bacterium
ATTAAATGGAGTGTCTGCCGGATTGGGATTTCGTGGCGAATACACTTATGGAAAAAGATTTACTGCAAGTTTTGATTTTAGAAACGGTTTTGGTACGCTTGGTTACGATCCGGATGATAATAATACGCGTAACTATTCGGCAATCGAAGGAAAAGTAGGACTTGTTCTTTCCGACAGGTCAAGAAGTAAAAATTTTAGAATTATTTTATCGCAGAGTTCCTATACTTCGGGTGGCTACACGTACACTCACACAAAATATTTTATGTGTCCCGGCACTACCCGGAAAAGTATTGTGTTCAATGCAGGCATTTACCAGCTAAATAATAGTGTCAGCTTTGCAAACCACATGCTAGATTCTGCAAACAGAAAAGGTATTGTGTTCGAAAAGGACGGAAGAGAAGTTAGAAAAGATGATTCGTTGTGGCAAGACGTTTGGAAAATGAATGACAGATTCGGTGGCTTTTCTTCTGTGGCTGTTACAGCTGGATTTACTTTCAGAAAAATTCATAATTTGTTGGTTGACGTAGATGGTTGGGGTTCACGCTCAAGCACAATGTTTTCTGATTTTTATATTGACGCGATGTTTGCGCCTGTGATTTCCCTTAAAGATTATACGTTTGAAAATGGTGAGAAATGGAAAGTGAAAGCGGAGAATAAACGTGCTTTTGGGTGGAGAATAGGATGGTTTATCCGTAAACCAAAAGATCAGGGCTTCTCTCAGAAATTCGAAATTGGTCAGCGTCCTGGTTTAAAGACTGACAAATACATTACCAGTTGTTACATGATGTACACCTTCGGCTTATACATCCCGCTGAAGATTGGAGATAATGGTGCCAACTAAAAGAAACAGCAACTTTTATTGAGGCAGGTAACCGGTCATTTGTCTGACCGGTTTTTTCTTTTCTACTACGCCGATAATTTTTTGCAATTTTGCGCCATGCAAAAAAAGAAAAGTGAAGAGTTGTTTAAAGCCGCGCAGAATTTTTTTCCCGGCGGAGTAAATAGTCCGGTTCGCGCTTTTAAAAGCGTTGGCGGAACGCCGTTGTTTATTAAAAAAGGTAAAGGCTCACGTATCTGGGACGCTGATGACAATTCGTTTATAGATTATTGTTGTTCCTGGGGTCCGCTCATTTTAGGCCATGCTGATAATGACGTGGTGAGCGCAATAAACACGGCCGCTGAAAATGGAAGCAGCTTCGGAGCTCCAACAGAATTGGAAAATCAGCTCGCGGATCTGATTATATCAAATCATCCATTTATTGAGAAGATGCGGTTTGTGAGTAGTGGAACTGAAGCAGTGATGAGTGCCATACGTCTTGCGAGAGGATATACAGGTAGGAATAAAATTTTAAAGTTTGAAGGATGTTATCACGGCCACTCGGATTCATTACTTGTAAAAGCCGGCAGCGGATTGGTAACATTTGGAAATACTTCGTCCGCTGGTGTGCCTGAGAGTTTTGTCAGGGAAACAATTGTTGTACCGCTTAATAATAAAAACGCGGTAGAAGAAGCTTTCAAACAGTTTAAAAATGAAATTGCTTGTGTTATTATTGAGCCAATTCCTGCAAATAACGGCTTGTTATTACAGACAAAAGAGTTTTTAAATTTTTTGAGCGAGTTATGTACGCAGAATAAGACTTTGTTATTGTTTGATGAAGTGATTTCAGGATTCAGGATTGGTTTCACAGGCGCAGCCGGATATTATAACATCAAACCTGATATTATCACGTTCGGAAAAATTATTGGTGGCGGACTTCCGGTTGGAGCATATGGAGCTTCACGCCAGATTATGAGCTCCATCTCTCCTGAAGGAAATGTTTACCAGGCTGGAACGCTGAGTGGAAATCCCGTTGCAATGGCGGCGGGTATCGCACAATTAAAAAAATGCCTGCAAAAAGATTTTTATTCTTCACTCGAAGAGAAAACAAAAAAACTAGTTGATGAATTAAACCATCTGAACGTGAAGAATAATTTATTTAAAGTATTTCAGGTGGGAAGTATTTTCTGGGTCGCATTTACAAAGAGCGAAGCAATTAGAAATGCCGATGAAATTAACGCGGATAGCATGAAATATTTCCGCGAAATGTATCATAAACTTTTAGCTGAGGGAATTTATCTCGGCCCTTCCGGTTACGAAGTTGGTTTTGTTTCTGCTGCTCACACTCTCGATGACATTAATGCAACAGTTGTGGCATTTGAAAAAAGCCTTTAACAGGATAAATAAATTAATTTTTATTTAGCATTAACTTAAGAAGTGGAATCGACCGATATTTTGGTGCGGTTAACGTTTTAATTATCATTTGACGGCTTTTTTTCCAATCCGATAAGCCAAATTATGATATTCGGCATGAATCCTGTTTTTGACAGGAATATTGTATTATCTTTGCACCCCGTTTTAAACTTGTTCTGTGAAAATAACTGTGAGCTGTTAGAGGAAAGTTTTCGTATTTCCGTTGTAAATTGAAAATTATTTTGCGGGTTCGGAAAATGTATTACCTTTGCAGCCCCGTTTTTGAGGAGCCTTTAAACAGGTTTAAGATAAAGCGGTGAAAAACCAGTTCTTAACAAATATTTGTGGAGAAATGGTTTAAGGGAAAGAAAAAAGTATTACTTTTGCAGCCCTGAATTTTTCGAACGGTTTAAGTCCGCGAGGTAAATGAGGGAAAAAAGAGATTGAGACCTCTGCTGATAAAAAAGCAGGGATTAAGATAAAAAAGAAGTTCTTTGAGAAATTGAATAAGCCAAAATTAGCAGGTAAACTTTGTTGTTTACATCGAAATTTTGACACACGCTTAAAAAAACCCGCTTTAATTTCAAGAGGGAGCCTCATTTAGACATTTCCTAAATGTAAAATAGGAACAACTTTTTAT
>CBIHPU010000566.1:0-2868 GCA_966211935.1 uncultured bacterium
TATCGAAATCGGTAATCTGCTGCCTGTGAACAAAGCGCAGGTATCCAAATCCAATACTGCCCAGCAATATCGTGAACAGAATTAAAACACCGGTTGCTCTTTTCATGGTTGTATGCGATGATATACATACAAATTACGACCGGGAGTGAGCGCGGGGGAATGATGAGGTCGGAGATACTTGTCAGGATTCTAACTGTTTTTCTGTTAAAGAGAAAGCAATTCCCTAACCGTTATCAGTGAATTCAAAAAGATGATTTATTTTTTTCTTGCGGGAAAAGTATTCTGCAATTACGTTTCGCGAAATGAGAAAAAATTAAATTTTGTGGATCACCTGCGCAAAAAAGTCTAACGAAGTGCCGCTCCCAGCTTCTCCTCGTAACTCTTAATAAGCTTCTGCATTATTGAATCGATCTGCTTGTCAGTCAATGTTGCTTCTTCATCCTGCAAGATAAAACTCACAGCGTAAGATTTTTTATCGCTGCCGATCTTTTCTCCTTCGTACACATCAAACAAATGAACTTCTTTCAGATATTTTCTTTCAGTGGAATAGGCGAGCTCTTCAATTTCCCTGTACTTCACTTTTCTGTCGAGCAACAGAGCAAGGTCCCGTCGCACACCGGGGAATTTAGAAACTTCTGTGTAAGTGATTTGCGTTGTTGCAGCTGCTTTCAACAATAGATCCCAGTTGATCTCAGCGTAAAAAACTTCTTCACGCAGGTCAAATTGTTTCATGAAATTTTTCTTCACCTTGCCTGCTTCAACCAATGTTTTATTTTTCCATGAATATGTTAAGCCAAACGAAAGCTGTTCGTGATTGCTTTCACTGATCTTTAATTTCTCAATACCTAAACGATCAAGCAGCACCTGTACATATGCTTTCAGCGAAGAAAAATCTTCTTTCTGGTTTTGACCGTAAGGATTTTCATTGAACGCTCTTCCACACACAAAAATTCCAAGACGTTTCTCTTCACAGTATTGAAATTTCAACTCTTCATTCTTATAATAGATCCTGCCTAGTTCATATAATTTCAGGTCCGCGTTTTTTCTGTTGGCATTATAGGCTATCGTTTCAAGTCCGCCGAACAAAAGACTGCGACGCATAATATTCAGGTCCGCGCTTAAAGGATTGAGAATCTTTACATGTTGCGGCTCTTTCAGTTTTTCTGAATTGTTGTAATACGCTTCGCGCGTTAACGACGTGTTCATGATCTCGCGAAAACCATTGTTCACTAACAGATCACCAATAATATTTTCAACCTTCAGCGCGAATGATTCTCCTTCTCCGCCTACGGCAAAAGTAAATCTTCCACTCTCCTGCACATTATTATATCCGTAAATGCGCATCACTTCTTCCGTAACATCCGCCTCGCGCGTAACATCCACTTTATATGGAGGGACGCTCAATACAAGCGCGTCATTTCCTTCCTGCGTTATAGAAATTCCAAGTGATTTCAGAATGTTCTTTACTGTAGCTTTTGGAATTTCTTTTCCGATAAGGTTATAACAGTTGTCGTATGAGAAAGCCACTTTAGCAGGCTCAAATTTTTCCGGATAGACATCTGAAGTTTCAGAAGAAATTGTTCCTCCTGCAAGTTCTAGAATCAGGTGAGCAGCTCTTCGCAATGCAAGCGGCGCCATATCAGGATCGGCTCCTCTTTCAAAACGAAATGAAGCGTCAGTTTTTAAGCCATGACGTTTTGAAGTCGCGCGTATGTGTGCGGGATCAAAATAAGCTGACTCCAAAAATACCGCGGTTGTTTCGTTACTTACTCCACTATCAATTCCGCCAAAAACTCCGGCAATACACATTGGCTCCTGTTCATTGCAGATCATCAGATCGTTTTCGGAAAGTGAGCGCTCAACTCCATCAAGCGTAATGAATTTTGTTCCAGCCTCACATTTTTTAATCAATACTTGTCTGCCTTTTATTTTAAACGCGTCAAAAGCATGCAGCGGCTGGCCCAGATCGTGCAGGACATAATTCGTAATGTCAACAATGTTATTGATAGGACGCAATCCTATTGCAGTGAGCGCGTTCTTCAACCAGTCTGGAGATTCTTTTACAGTGATACCGGAAATAGTAACGCCACAGTAACGTTTGCATCCTTCGGGATTTAAAATCTGTACTGTATTTTTCAATGTGCCGCTCGGCGGAGGCAATTCCTGGACGCCGGAAATTTTTGCCTGGTGTGTTTCAATATTTTCCTTGCAGTTGAGAACTGCTGCCAGGTCACGCGCAACACCATAGTGAGAAGCTGCATCGCTTCTGTTCGGCGTCAATCCAATTTCAAAAACAAAATCTTCTTCCAGTTTAAAATATTCAGCTGCTGGTGTGCCCGGAACCGCGTGCTGATCCAATACCATGATCCCATCATGATCAGTACCTAAACCAATTTCATCTTCAGCGCAGATCATTCCTTCTGATGCAGCACCACGGATTTTTGATTTTTTTATTTCGAATGGTTCACCTCCGGTTGGATGCAGCGTTGTTCCGATTGTTGCCACCAGAACTTTTTGTCCCGCTGCAACGTTCGGCGCCCCGCAGACAATACTCAGTAACTCAGGACCACCGATATTTACTTTTGTAAGTGAAAGTTTATCCGCGTCAGGATGTTTTATTTTTTCGATCACTTCACCAACTACAATTCCCTTTAATCCACCCGGAATGCTTTCTGTTTTTTCAACGCTTTCCACTTCCAGCCCGCAGTCCGTAAGTAAAACAGAAAGCTCATCCGGAGTTTGAGTTATATCTATTAGCTTCTTCAGCCAGTTATAAGAAATTTTCATAGGAAGAAATTGAGGCGCAAAGTTAGTAACTATCTACGAGAATCTACGAATTACGAATCTAAACTAATCTACGAATCGAAG
>CBIHPU010000567.1:0-2867 GCA_966211935.1 uncultured bacterium
GTTGGAAATGCTGGAATAAAATGAAATTCCCGTCCAGCTAAATCCTAAAAGGAAATTAACAAGGTTTCTTAATGAAAAAAGTTGAAATGGCGTGTCAGCACCGTCAAGGTCTCCGTCAAAATCAGCTTCAAGTCCGTCTGAAGCGTCCGTACCTAAAAACGTCATAACTGTTTGAATGAGGAAAACCAAACTTGTCGGAATAGCTATAAGCCAAAAAGTCTTTAGCAGCGTGTCTAAATTTTCTAATAGTTCCATGGTCGGCAAATTTACGAGTTTTGTTACATAACCAGCAAAGCTGGCGGGTTTTCGCGAAGTCGGCTCGCGCGCTTAGTTTTTTTTCAGCCGGCGGACACAGGTACGGCTTTATTGCACAACTAAGTTAGCAATGTTAATTAACGAAAAAATGGCCTCGTTTCCTTAACAAACAATAAGTCAGTAAAGATAGAATAGTTGCAAATAAAAAATAAAAAGGCGGGAGAGTTATTCAGTACGGAAATACAAAAAAAGACATCTGCCGTAAACGTTTCAGGAAAGCTTGGTACATCATAAAAATAAAATTCTTACTAACGTTTTTCAATCCGCTGATTTACCCCTGTAAAGTGAGATCATCAGCCGATATATCTAATTTAGCAATTAGTTTTTTCATCTGCGTGATTTTCCTTGAAGTAGGCGGACAGCAGCCAAGATAAAAGAAGAAGTTAAAGCGGAGGCACAGCAGCTGTTATAAGCCGCTTTTTAAATCAACCCTGTTTGTCCGGTTTAACCCCGTTTTTTCAGTCCATTCTAATGCAAAAGTAATTGCCGTCGGTCCGTAATTTTTATGTGTTTCATTAATTATTTTTTCTAGCTGTTTGTCTGTAATATTTGAGTCAATTGTGGCAAAAAAAAGTTCGTAGCCAGCTTTATATACGTCTTCAATATATTGTTCTACTTTGTCTTTGTATAATTTTTGTGCACTTAATATATCTCGCGTAAAGAATTTATAGCATAATAACTTCTCATAGTTTTCTGTTGTCGGAAATTTCATCACGAGTTTATTCCATTCTTTATTGGCGCTACTCGTATCGTTTAAATAAAAATATTCCCAGCCCTTACCGAAATGCAAATCGGGAAACATTGAATCTGTTTTTTCGGCTTCGAGCAAATAATTTAATGCTGAGCTGTGGTTATCAAAATAATTTGAAGTTACTTGTGCCAAAGTGAAAAATATACCTGCACTTGGTTTTAGTCTTGAAGAAATATGGTAGTATTTCATGGCACTATCGAGCATTTCAGGGTTTGAAAAAGAATGTCCAATAATTGTAAGCGTATTACCAATTGTATCTTCTTTCAACGTACTGAGATAATAACCTGCAATTATTGATGTCGTATAAGAATTCCATGGGTGAGATTTAAGTTTAGAAACATATTTATCTGTTTCGGGATCAGTTGAAGGCTGCAGATCTATTATTTTCATGATAAGGAATATATGGTTGCTGGAATTCAGCTTTTCAGCTCTACTCAAAAAAAAGTCTGCCTTCATACTATCTCTAAATTGATAGTAGTAGAATAGTTCAATATTTGCATAAAAGTTATTTCTGCAGCTGCTGTCATTCTCAATTGATCGAAAAATAGAATCTGCTTTAGCTGGAATGATCGTGTCACTCGTTCCTCTGACCAGTTTTTCATAAACTGATTCTTTGAAAAATTTATATTGCTCCGCAGTTTTGTTTAAATTTTTATCATTCGTATATGCATATATGAAAAATTTCGCGAGATCCTTGTCGGTCGCTTTTACAGAGGTTGAGTTGAAAAAGCTTGTGAGGGATACCGTTGTCACTGTGTCGAAATTCGATGTTATCCAATTGTTAAGTCTGGATTCTGGGGACTCGTTTTTTTTGCCACAAGAAAATAAAGTCAAAAGAAATATTGCACTCGATATAACAATTAATTTTTGCATTTGTAATTTAAAAAATGGCTTTAAATGTTTTGTAGTGGGTGCCCACTTTATTTTAAACTTACATTAATATTATTTTTCTCTAAAGTCCTCAAGAAGTTTTTTCAATTCTGTCCATTCAGGATCTTCGTAAAAGTCAATGTTTATCGGATATCTTTCGTGGCTTTGCAATGTTTCGTTTAATAAAGGCATAAATTCGTCCATACCTTTACTGTAATATACTAACTCTTTTAAATTATTTCCAGTCCTGCTGTACGCATGTACAAACGACTTTGATTTATCCATTGTTTCGCTTAGAGCATCCTCGAGAGCTAACAACTTTTTGTTAATCTCATTTGTCGGCATTCCGTTATTCGATGAACCGCCATACTTCCAGGAAACCACTGTTAATGTTGTCAAGCGTTTTTGAATGTCAGTTGCCGGAAGTTCATTCACAAATTTGACAATGACAGGAAACTTACCTTCATAATATTTTCCTATAATTCCTTTTGGCTCTTTATTAGATGCGTCCATTTTTGTCTTTCGAAATTTTTCGCGCGCTTACTTACCTAAACCGAAGATAACTAGAATTACAATTGTTGAGAATATGTTCTGAAGCCGGTATTGAATTAAGCCAGTGCTGTGTACAGTTGTCAGGCCAATGCCTTTTATGAAGAATCATTTAGGAACTTTGATTTTTCCCTGAAAATAGAATGCCTCTTTATACTTTTCGATGTGATCTGCTATTCGCTCAGTAATATTAACCGTACTATCCAATTTATAGAAACGGGAGTCAAGATCGTCGAAGTCTTCGTCCATCGAATCGAGTGCTGTCTCTCTTTCATTGCGATCGAAACTTGGCTTGCCTTTAAATCTTTCCGCTGATTCTTCAATAATCTTTGCTCCTTCTGGCAGTCCAATTAATTCGAAGCCATCCATTGCATCTTCCCAA
>CBIHPU010000568.1:0-2865 GCA_966211935.1 uncultured bacterium
TTTTCCCGACCGGGTGCTGAGAATCCTATCGGTTTCCTGGAAACCGGAAACATCAGTCTGTATAAAATGTACCTGCTTACCGTGTTTGAACAATTTGCCATAATCTAGACGAAAACTTCCGGAATAAATTGATTCTGCATGTTCTTTATAAGTAAGTGGCTGATAAACTGTGTAAGGTTTTCTGTCAATTACTACAACCTCGTAACGTTCTTTATTCAACCGTTGAGCTAGTGCAATTCCGCTTAATCCGCCGCCAACAATAACAACGCGTTCCTTTTCCGAATCTGGCAGAAGCGAATTGAAGATAGCATCCGTATCACGCGTTATTCCAGAGCTTATCGGCTTCATTCCCATCTTGGCCACGAATTAATTCTATTTTATTAAAAATGAAAAAACATTTATGCCATTCGCAATGGCACGAAAATTTACGTTTGTATTAAGGATAAACTAAACATCCGGAAAATGGAAACAGAAAATAACACCCCGGAGAATTTGATGAGCGACCTTATTAAGGTAAACAGCGAACGAATTGAGCTTTACGAGAAAGCTGCCAGGGAAACAACCGATCCAGAACTGAAAATTCTTTTTACAAAGATCGCTAATGACAGCCGTAAGTTCAAAGATGAATTGCTGACTGAAGTTGACACTGAGAAAAACATTGCGCACGGCGACAATGTTTAAGCGATAACAATCTGAATGTACTGAAAGCACATTGACCAATTAGTCCATGGTTCAATATTTCAGTTAAATTATTCTCTCCCTTTTTTTTCCTGAACATTACGTTGACGTTGCAGTTGAAGATGTAATTAATTATTTAATTGTGAAGTAATGATCGGTCCCGTATTGTTCGCGTCAGGCGAAAAGCTTCAGGCAAATTTAATTTCTCATCCCGGTAAGGCAGAACGGAGTTTGCGTCATAAAAAATCGGACAACTCCTGTTTAACGGCTACAAATTCCAGTACCGACCACTGCATGCAGATCCGGCAGCAATATAAGCGGATACATTATTTATCATCAAATCTTGAAAACAAATTAAAAAGAGGCAAGATCAGTTATGCAGAGTATAAAAATCTGATGCTTCTTTTGTGTGAGAAACTAACGGAAACAATCCGCCTTGAAAGATAAATTCATTCTTCTTTCCTGGTTGATACAATTTCGGCGGCCGTACTTGTAACCGCGTTAAACAACTGCACACCCGGTCCGGGCATATTATCGCCTAATAAAGTTCCAACTGCGTGCAAACCGGCGGTGCGGTCACAAATAACTTTGAATATCCCAACAAAGGGAATTGCCAAAAACATTCCCGGCGCGCCGCATAATTGTCCGCCAATCAAAACCGCAACAATTGAAGCAAGCGCGTTAATTTTTACTTTTCCACCCACAATTTTCGGATTTAAATAATTAATATCGATGAAAGTTACCGCTACATGCGCAATAACAACCATCAACGCTGTAAATGGAGATTCTGTTATCAATGCAAAGATCATGGTAAGCAACACTGCAATTATTCCCCCTATATATGGAATTACATTGAGCAAAGAGCATAAAAGTCCAATGAGAACTGGATATTGAACACCGATAATGGCGAGAGTGATAGCATTTAAAATAGTCATGATTCCCGCTTCAATCAATAACCCGGAAAGATAATTCTGAACCAGTCCCCTGATATCCGCAAGCGCGCCAACAACAGTTCCATGAGACTCAACAGAAAAAATCTGACTGATGAAACGCAATATATTCTTCTTATAAAAAAGAATCAAAAAAATATAAACGGGAATCAGAAAAAATAATATTATACCGCGTGTAACAGTAAATAAAGTTTGACCGATGAAACTGCTGCTCATGTTAATAGCTTCGCTCTGCCGCATTTCTATCCACTCCAAAATCTTTTCCTGCTTTATTCCGAAAGACAGGCTAATCCATTTGACAATTTCATTTATGCCGTTTTTCCCATTGCGGCGCTGCATTAGCCTTGCGCACTATCTCGGAAGCGATAAACAAAAAAAGTCCGGAAGTAAAAGCAAAAGCTATAAAAAGAGAGAGTCCTATCGCTATGACGCGATTTATTTTTTTTCTTACAAAAAAATTTACAAGGGGATTTAGCATGATGGCGATGATTGCCGAGAAGGCGAAGGGCAATATAACAGCCTGTCCCAGGTAAATGATGATTAGCAGAGCCAGAACACCAAGGGTAGTAAGAGAAAATTTTTGATATAAGGGTCGTTGTCTGTAACTCTCTATGGCCTTCACTCGGATCATTCACAACAGATTTAAAACTATTTGAACCGCTTTACTGATCTAAAGCGCCGGATACATCGAAACCGGAATTTTTTGATTTTACTAAAACTTCCATCACTTGCTTTAAAAGGTCAACTGCTCTATGCTCGTTAAGATATATTTCCTGAAGTGATATTTTAATTTTGTCATTGTTAGTTACCGATGTGAGAGACATCACTACACCATATGCGGCAATTTTATACTTACCTATTTTAAGTAAAGAAGATATGACCCCAATATCACGAACAGAATTATCTTTAGCTTCTTCAATCAGCCTTCCCGTGTCTTTTAAAATTCCCGCCATTGAATCACAAATAATTTCAGCCTGTGAAGTAATGGTAAGTGTCGCGAGAATATTTTCCAGTTGCGAAACATGTCTTGCAGTCTCGTCAGTATGGTGTCTGATGGCTTTCTTTAATAATGCCGCGCCCGCAACCTTTTCTATTTTCGGCAAAACGCGTGTCAGCATTTTTTCAGAACAATAAAGTATTTGCAATTCATTCAGGAAAAACATTAGGATTTCATTCGCGGAATTATCTCCCCCGTTTCCTTTACTTCCCGAACTATTTTCTTCACTGGAATTCATCA
>CBIHPU010000569.1:0-2860 GCA_966211935.1 uncultured bacterium
AGACGTTTTAATTAGAATACGATTGCCACTCAGCAGAACACATAGCAGATCGTGAAAACCTACCGCAGGAATATTTCCCGCCATAATAACCGCGACCTTTTTATTACTTCCTTCACCTATATTTTTCGAAAAGTTTATCAACTCCTGTTTCTCCAGCATATTTGCAATGCCGTGAAGAGCCGTCTTCATGCTTTCCTCAGTAAACCATCCGTTATAATGAAAATTGATTTTTATTATCTGATCCAGTTCATCGTGGAAAGAATTAAGATCCGGGTTTTTAGAATTAGTAAGATGATTTTTCAGAAACTCACCGAGTTTCACAAAGGCATTTGTGCGTGCATTGATATCCATTGGGTCCGCGCTTTCAGTTTAGCCGCAATATCAGTATATTTGCAGCCGGTTTTAAGACTCTAAATTTAATCATTAAAAATGGCAATCAAGATAACTGACGAATGTATAAACTGCGGGGCATGTGAGCCTGAGTGTCCGAATAACGCTATTTATGAAGGAGGCGCAGAATGGCGGTTTGCAGACGGGACCGGCGTAAAAGGATTATTTCATTCCAAGAGCGGCCTTCAGGTGGACGCTAATGATCCTCAGGCTCCAAAATCAATGGACATTTATTATATAGTTTCTGATAAATGCACGGAGTGTGTTGGATTTCATGATGAGCCGCAGTGCGCTGCTGTTTGTCCTGTTGACTGCTGTGTGGATGATGAAGACTGGAGAGAAAGCAAGGACGAGCTTTTGGAAAAGAAAAAAAGCCTCCACGTTTAAAGAAAATTAACAGCATTTTTTAAAGGCCGTTCCTGATAACAAAGAACGGCCTTCTTTTTGTAATACTTTTGTGAAAGCGCGTTATATGATTATGATAATGAATCCTGTTCGAAATATCCTTTCATCTTTTATTTTATTATTCTTTTCATCAGGTACACTCAGCGCGCAGCTTTCTGACGCCGAAACAGATTTTTTCAGAAAGGAACAGGATTCGTTGAAGAAAATGGCGAAGGAATTATTTCGTCTGCGCAACGACTCACTGAAAATTCTTATGAATGAGAAGTTCAATTCGCGATGGGAGGAGTTGTTGCTGAATCAGCAATCATTTCATTTCAACTTCGATTCGCTGCGCAGGGATGTGGGTATCCTTAAATCCGCTGATGAAAAATTCAGAATTATTAACTGGGATATGCTGTATAAAGACGGGACACATAAATATTTTGGTTTTATCCAGGTAAAAAATGAGAAGACGAACAAATATGATGTGTATGAATTGAAAGATGTTTCAGAAACGCCTGCCATCAAGAGCGCTGAAACACACAGTGGCGATAATACCAGGTGGTTTGGAATGCTGTATTACAAGATCGTAAAAACGGATGATTATTATATTCTGCTTGGTCTTGATGAATACGATAAGTTTGTAACGAAAAAAGTAATTGATGTGTTGAGTTTCAAGTCGGATGGGACGCCGGTTTTTGGAAAAAATGTTTTTAATAATGTCCCTAAAAAACATCCAAAACGAATGATCTTCGAGTATTCCGCACAGTCAACTATAACCGTGGATTACGATGAGAATGATAAGAAAATAATTTTTAATCATGTTGGTCCGCCCGATCCTTTTCTTGAAGGACAATACCAGTTCTACATTCCTGATGGCAGTTTTGATTGTTTTCAGTATAAACGGGGAAGCTGGAACTATAAGGAGGACTGCGATGCAAGGAATCCAAAAAGCAGGCTGGATAATGCTAAACCTCCAAAAGATAAGGAAAAGCCAATTTTTGTTCCACACTAATTGGTCGATAGTAATCTCACTAACGGTTTTTCACAATAGTTTTTTGTCGTTTTTGCCATCTGTCATCTGAATAAATACTAATTTCGTGGCATAATCAATAATCATTGCCATGAGCAAAGTTCACAATTTCAGCGCGGGTCCCGGCATACTGCCTCAGGAGGTTTTAAAACAGGCTGCAGAAGCCTGCATTAATTTCGATAATCTTAATCTTTCTCTACTTGAAATCTCTCACCGGAGCAAGAATTTTGAAAAAGTGATGGATGAAGCGCGCTCAATTGTGAAGGAATTGTTTGAAGTGGGAGATGAATACGAGGTGCTTTACCTGGGCGGCGGCGCAAGTCTCCAATTCGCAATGGTACCGTACAACCTGTTGCGTGAAAATGGTTCGGCCGCTTATGTAAATACAGGCGTGTGGGCAAGCAAGGCAATCAAAGAAGCGAAACTCATTGGTAACACAAAGGTGATCGCGTCTTCAGAAGATAAAAAGTTTACTTACGTCCCTAAGGGATATGATATTCCTGCTGATGCTGATTACCTGCATATCACAAGCAACAACACGATCTTCGGCACACAGATGAAAAGCTTTCCAAAAAGTTCCATTCCTGTTGTATGTGATATGAGTTCAGATATTTTCAGTAGAAAAGTAAATGGAAAAGATTTTACGTTGATTTACGCCGGAGCGCAGAAAAATATGGGGCCTGCAGGTTCAACAATGGTAATGGTTCGCAAAGACGCGCTTGGCAAGACCGGAAGAAAAATGTTGAGCATGCTTGATTACCAGGTTCACATTAAAGGCGGAAGCATGTACAATACGCCTCCTGTCTTTCCTATATATGTTACACTGCTTACTCTTCAGTGGCTAAAGAAAAACGGCGGTATTACCTGGATGGAGAAACTGAATCAGCAGAAAGCGGATCTGTTATACAATGAAATTGATCGCAACAGTTGCTTTGTGGGAACAGTAGCAAAAGAAGATCGTTCGAACATGAATGTTTGCTTCCTGTTAAAGAACGAGAGCATGGAATCGGATTTCGATAAAATATGGAAAGGCGCAAATTGCAGCGGATTGCG
>CBIHPU010000570.1:0-2852 GCA_966211935.1 uncultured bacterium
CCCAGCGACTGCATGTGGCCGGTGAGTTTTCCCTGCAGGTTACGGACCTCACCTAAAACGGCAGAGAACTTCTCGTAATCTAAGTAAAACCGGGGCCAGCTTTTTCGCTCATATACGAAGGTGCCATATCTTGCCATATGCGTAAAGTTACTTCTTTCATTCCGGATTTCCAATATTCACCGCAATTTATGCGGAGATTAAGAATAAAATTCACCGCATAAATACCGCAATTTATGCGGAGATTAATGGTCCTATTCGCCGCAGACTGTTTTACAAATATTAACGTTACTGCAATCCATAGTGTAAAAAATTCCTGAATTTTTCCATTCATTAGCCGAGATGAAATTTCTTTAATAATACAACAGGAAAACTTGTAACTTTAAACCCTATGAGTTTTTTGTATCCCGGCTTTCTGTATGGCCTCTTTGCAATTGCGATACCAATCATCATACACTTATTTAATTTTCGCAGGTACAAGAAGGTTTACTTTACCAATGTAAAGTTCCTGAAGGAACTGAAACAGGAAAGCGAATCGAAATCAAAGCTTAAGCAATATTTAATTCTTCTTTCCCGCATACTTGCTATTAGCGCGCTTGTGTTCGCCTTTGCACAGCCCTATAAGAAAAGTTCTGTCACTCCTGTAAAAGCGGGAGTGAAATCGATCAGCGTTTACATTGATAATTCATTCAGCATGGAAGCGATAAGCAAAGGCGGTTACCTGCTGGATGTTGCGAAAACTGCAGCGCGGGAATTGGTTCAATCTTTTGGAGCCACGGATAAATACCAGTTACTTACCAATGATTTTACAGGAAAGCATCAACGTCTTGTTAGTCGTGAAGAATTCCTGCAGATGCTGGACGAAGTAAAACTTTCTCCGGCTCACAGAAATCTCGCTGAAGTTTATCAGCGTCAGAAAGATCTGCTCGATCAAAGCGGCAGCGCTGATAAACGTAATTTTATTCTGAGCGATTGCCAGAAAACTTTTTTGCCCGAGACAAATTTTAAGCCTGACACTTCGATCAATACTACTGTAATCCCTCTTGTGACAAACACAGGTAACAACGTTTATATCGATACCTGCTGGTTTGAGAGTCCCGTGCAACAGTTGGGTAGTATTCAAAAACTTCACGTTTCTATCATAAACAAGAGCGAGAAAAACCTGGATAACGCTTCCATCAAATTATATATCAACGACAAAGTTATTACGCCTGCATCGTTCAGTGCCGAGCCGGGTGCAAATGCGGAAGTTGTACTTACATATTCTATTCGTGAGACTGGAATTCACCATGGAAGACTGGAAATAGAAGATCATCCCGTTACCTATGATGATAAACTTCATTTCTCCTATTACGTAAACAAAAATTTTCCGGTATTGCTTGTTAATGGTGATCCAAACAAAGCGGGATTCGCATTGCGTTCTCTGCTGCAAAGCGATTCGTTATTTCTAATGACGGAAATGAGTGAGAAAGCAATTGACTTTACTTCCTTCGCGAAATTCAACCTGATCATCTTTAATGAAGTGAAAATGATCAGCTCCGGCGCTCAGCAGGCGTTGCGCAAATTTGTAAACGAGGGCGGAAGTCTTGCGCTGTTTCCCCCTCCAGGTATGGATATAATAACTTATAATGAATTTTTAGGAAGTAATGGATTGAATCTGTTCGGTAATGTTGACACAACAAATCAAACCTGTGAGAAAATAAATTTTGAGCAGGGATTTTTCAGTGATGTGTTTGAGAAGAAACAGGAGAACATGGATCTTCCAAAAGTCTTCAATCATTTTTCTGTTACAAGAACAACACGAACAACGGAAGAAGTAATTCTGAAACTGATGAACGGAATGCCCATGCTTTCTGTTTACAGTCTGCAGAAAGGAAAAGTTTATTTGTGCAACACTTCTCTCGATGATAACTGGAGCAATTTTGCAAAACATGCTTTATTTGTACCAACCATTTACAAAATGGCTATCAACAGTCAGTTGCCACAGCCTTTGTATTACGAAACAGCGGCGAATACAGTTGTTGAACTGAAAAAAACAGATGTCACCAAGGACCAGACTTACAATGTGCGATCGCTGGATAAGAAAACTGATTTTATTCCGGAAACGAGAATAGGGGAGAATAAAACGCTTTTATTCATGCAGGGGATGGTTACGTCTGCCGGCAATTATATTCTGACATTCGGAAAGGACCAGTTGATCCATGGACTTGCATTTAATTATCCCCGCGAAGAAAGTGTTCTCGAATATTTTACAGTTGAAGAACTGAAGAAAATGACCGAAGGTAGGCAACTGAATAAATTCAACATCCTGGAAACTTCCGACAAGGGTGTGAAAATCATGCTCGCGGAAATGCAGGGAGGAACCAAACTGTGGAAACTTTTTATAATTTTGACTCTGGTTTTCCTGGCAATCGAAACGGCGCTTATCCGTTTTTTAAAATAGCCGGTTGCTTAAAAGTTTGAAGCATGTAGCCTATGAATATTCTAATTAAATCTGTCAATATCGTCGATCCGAATTCTCCTTTCAATGGAAAAAGAGCAGACATTTTAATTGAAGGCGGAGAGATCACACAGATCAGGCAAAATATCAAGGCAGATAAAATTAAAATTATTGAGGGAGAGAATTTTTTTGTTTCTCCGGGATGGATGGATATGCAGGCGAATTTCAGGGATCCTGGATTTGAATACAAAGAGGATCTGGAGAGCGGAATACGTTGCGCCGCGGCAGGAGGATTTACAGCTGTTTGCATAATGCCTTCAACCAATCCCCCTCTGCACTCTAAATCGCAAATTGAATATGTGATAAACAAAACCAAAGGAAATGTGGTTGATGTTTATCCGTTCGGTACAATAAG
>CBIHPU010000571.1:0-2848 GCA_966211935.1 uncultured bacterium
CGATACCCTCAACCCAGGTAACCGGATTCGGCCCAAAATTGATTGAAGATTGTTCGAAAACAATTCTTTTGCGCCATTTACTTCCGTAATAGAACGAATCGCAATAGTCGACGGCTATTTTATAATACGTGTTATGTGACGTACAAATTGTGTCGGACACGTAGAATTTAAAAGTATCCGTTGCATTTAGATTAAAATCATACTGTAAGGTCGAAGTTGTATCAATTGAAACGGATGTGTCTGTAAATAATTTTCTATTATGGTAATACATATAACCATAAAACTGCATGCAGGTAGTGTCAAAATTCTGCAATGACGATGTGTAAATTTTCTGGCAGTATTTGTTGTTAATAACAGTATCGCCTTTTATGAGGATGTTGTAATGTGCTGCCAGGTAGGAAGTATAACTTACGTGATAATAAGCTTCCTCGCTCCAATGCGTTCGATCCGGCGCAAATTGCACGCCTGACGGTTGCGCACAAATAAAATTCACGAATAATAAGAACAAAAAAATATTTGACAACTTATTAGGTTTGATCATTTGCCCAATGTAAAAATATTTTTCGAAAGAGCTGCTGATGTCGGTGATTGTATTTAATTGATCGGTCTTTAACAGTTCGGTTTTTTTTGGGGATATTTCAACTCATTTTTCTATTCGAATTCTTTTTCTACATTTATCCCAGCTTTAGGGGTGCCTTCGTGCTAATACGAAGACTGAGATTAAACCCTCAAAACCTGATCAGGATAATGCCTGCGAAGGGAAAAGTGAAAAGGATTGAATTTCTTTTTACTGCATCCTGAAGCTAATTATATTTTCAGATTACAAGGATGCAGATTCAGATCAACGGTACAACTAAAAATTTTCAGGAGGAATCTTTCTCTGTTATGATGTTATTGCATTCCGAGAACATCATGAAAACGGAAGGAATTGCTGTGGCCGTTAATAATGAAGTGGTTCCCAAAACTGAGTGGCAGAATTTCAAATTAATAAATGACGATAAAGTATTAATCATCCGCGCCGCGCAGGGCGGATAAATCTATCAACTGATGAAAAAAGAAAAACTTCCTGTTCAGCAGGACATTATTACGAGAGGACCGTTAACCGGTTCAAAAAAAATATATGTCAAAGGAAAGATTCATCCCATTACTGTTGCCATGCGTGAAATTGCGCTGACAGACACTGTTGTGAAAACAGAGAACAGCAGTAAATATGAGAAGAACGATTCGGTTACTGTTTACGATACGAGTGGACCATATACGGACGAAAATATAAACGTGGATATTTCCAAGGGATTGCCACGCCTTCGCGAACGATGGATTCTCGACAGAAATGATACGGAGCAATTGAGTTCCCTTAATTCTGATTATGCTAATGAGAGATTAAAAGATGAAGCATTGGATGAAATAAGGTTTCCACATTTGCCAACGCCGCGAAAAGCGAAAAAGGGACAAAATGTTTCCCAAATGCATTACGCGAAAAAAGGGATCATCACTCCTGAAATGGAATACATCGCCATCCGTGAGAATCAGCGCATGGAGGAATTGTATTCTAAAAATAATCCGCTTTGGAAACAACATCCGGGAAATAATTTCGGCGCGCATAAACATACAACCTACATTACACCTGAATTTGTGCGTGACGAGGTTGCAAAAGGAAGAGCTATCATTCCCGCCAACATCAATCATCCTGAAAGCGAGCCAATGATCATTGGAAGAAATTTTCTCACCAAGATCAATACCAATATTGGAAACTCCGCAGTAACTTCCAGCATAGCTGAAGAAGTTGAAAAAGCGGTTTGGAGTTTCCGTTGGGGAGGAGACACGATCATGGATCTTTCAACTGGAAAAAATATTCATGAAACACGCGAGTGGATTTTACGTAACTCTCCTGTTCCGGTTGGAACTGTTCCTATTTACCAGGCGCTTGAAAAAGTAAATGGCAAAGCTGAAGATCTGACCTGGGAAATTTTCCGGGATACACTCATCGAACAGGCGGAACAGGGAGTGGATTACTTTACTATTCACGCAGGCGTTTTACTGCGTTACATTCCTTACACTGCTAAACGCGTCACCGGAATTGTTTCGCGTGGCGGAAGCATCATGGCGAAATGGTGTCTCGCTCATCATAAAGAAAATTTCCTTTACGCACATTTTGAAGACATCTGCGAGATCATGAAAGCGTATGACGTTAGCTTTTCTCTCGGTGATGGTTTGCGTCCGGGATGTATTGCGGATGCGAATGATGAAGCGCAATTCGGAGAATTGAAAACGCTTGGTGAACTGACTGACATTGCATGGAAGCATGATGTGCAGGTTATGATAGAAGGTCCGGGACACGTGCCAATGCATATGATAAAAGAAAACATGGACAAGCAGCTTGCATTATGTAAAGAGGCTCCGTTCTATACGCTTGGTCCGTTGACAACCGACATCGCGCCAGGATACGATCACATTACTTCGGCAATTGGTGCTGCAATGATCGGTTGGTTCGGAACTGCAATGCTATGTTATGTCACACCTAAGGAACATTTAGGATTACCGAATAAGAAAGATGTGAAAGACGGAATTATCGCTTACAAAATTGCCGCGCACGCTGCGGATCTTGCGAAAGGACATCCGGGCGCGCAGTACCGCGATAATGCACTGAGCAAAGCGCGTTTTGAATTCCGTTGGGAGGATCAGTTCAATCTTTCTCTCGATCCGGATACAGCGCGTGAGTTTCATGATGAAACACTTCCGGCGGAAGGAGCAAAGGTCGCGCACTTCTGCAGTATGTGCGGACCGCATTTCTGTTCAATGAAAATTACGCAGGATGTAAGAAAATATGCTGAAGAAAAAGGTCTTGAAG
>CBIHPU010000572.1:0-2847 GCA_966211935.1 uncultured bacterium
AAAGAGAAGCTTGATAATAAATAGTCAGTTCTCGTCCCGATAGCTATCGGGAACGCTCGAACTGACTAAAGTTTAAACAATATTCCCCGTTTGCAAGTGCGGGGATAACTAAAAACTCGCCATGGTTTTTAGACAAAAGGTCCCGGGTTTCGATCCGGGATTTTTTTTTGCTTAAAGCGAAGCTTTAATTAATTTCTTTTTTGAGCTGATTTTCAACACTTCGATACAAAACACATGAGTTAAATTCATCCCGGTAAAAATCTTTTTTCAATCAGTTTATACTTGCACAATAAACAAAGGTGGCCTGCGTTTTATAACCATGAACCCTTAAAAAATCTGCATGATTAAAACATCTACTCTCTCTCTACTTACTGCAACTTCACAAAAAAAGAAACAACAATCAGACATCCGGGAAACCCAGGACGATATCGGGTTTGATCCATCTGACGCAGTAATTGCACGCCTGCTTAACTACAGCAAAGCATTATCAGTAAAAAAATCCAGAACAATGGGGTTTGTGGAAAACCTGTTGAATTAGTAATGGCTTTTTTATGAAACCATGGTATTGTTTTTGCGTCAAATGAGAAAACAATTTTAAATGAAGAAGGTAATTTTGCTTTCGGCTGCTATAATCTTAATGGCCCCTGCTTTTCTTGTTAGAGCAAAACCCGCCCCAACAAGGGATCAAGGACAAAAAGCTTTTGAAGACAAGCAAAAAGCAATAAATGCTAAACAAAGTCGACAGGGAACGTCAAATTCTTGCTGAATGGATTTGTTAAAGCGGTTGTAACGGTTTACCTTTATTTCGTTATAAGATTCAAAATCACCCCTCTTATGAAAAAAATTTTTCTTGTATTAGTTGGCGGAGTAATCGTGTTTACCTCTTGCAGAAGCCACGGACCTTTGTGTCCTGCTTACAGCTCAGTTAAAAAAGCTCCTCAGCATAATACTGTACAAACTCTTAAAACAACACAGGAAAAACCCTGCTGATTGTTCGCGTAAGTTTAGCGCTGCAGTCACTCTGCATTATTTTTTCGTACCTAATAAATCACAATAATAATTAACGGTCTTTAAAACAAGGACCGTTTTCGTTTTATTTGCGCATGACTAAAGAAGAGCGTTTCGAAAAAATTCTTGAATGGTTTAGAAAGAACGTTCCGAATGCCGAGACAGAATTACAGTATGAAAATCCGTTTCAACTAATGGTGGCTGTAATACTTTCCGCTCAGTGTACAGACAAACGGGTAAACCTTGTCACTCCCGCCCTCTTCAAAGCATTTCCGGATCCTGAAACAATTGCAGCATCTCAGCCCGAAGTAGTTTTTGAATATATCCGTTCCATTAGTTATCCGAATAACAAATCGAAACATTTGGTGGGAATGGCCAAAATGCTTTTGAATGATTTTGGCGGAGTTATTCCTTCTGAAATTGACGAGTTGGTGAAACTGCCGGGAGTTGGGAGAAAAACCGCGAATGTCATTCGTTCGGTTGTCTATGAAAAACCGGCAATGGCAGTTGACACGCATGTATTTCGCGTTTCGGAGAGATTGGGATTAACGACCAGGGCAAAGAATCCGTTGCAGACAGAAAAACAGTTGATCAAATATATTCCGGAGGAGGATATTGCTGTTGCTCATCACTGGCTAATATTGCATGGAAGATATATCTGCATTGCCAGGAATCCAAAATGTGGTGAGTGTGCGTTGAAGGAGTATTGCAGGTATTATCAAAAACACATTTAAAAAATGAATGCGAGCAGTATCAGCAGTCGTGTCAGGAAACTTAGCTGGCAACATTGTGATTGTGCGAAAAACTTTTAATTTACAACAAACAAAAAATCGTTATCTATGAAAAAACATCTACTTTCTCTCGCTTTGGTTACTGCAGGTGCTGTTCACGTTATGGCTCAACCCACATTAACGTCATCCAACATTGCTCCCGCAGTTGGGCAATCGTTCACAACCCACACTGCCGGATACGTTAGTCCAGGCAACTCAGGAGCAAACCAGGTTTGGAATCTGGCATTTACACCGTCTACAGGCAATACAAGTACTTTTGTTGCGCCATCGTCTACACCAAACGGTTCAAGCTTTCCTAATTCAAATGTCGCAATGAACAGTGGTGCAAATACTGCTTATTACAAGGCTACTTCAACTGAATTCCAGGTTGCCGGCTTCTACGGAAACGGTACCGTTATCAGTTACTACAATAATGAAGACATGCTGCGTTTTCCGTTCAGCTACAACAGCTCGTACACTGATACATGGGGAACTACTTTTGTAAATGGTGTTACATTTTACAGAACAGGATCTACCACTGTTACATATGACGGTTACGGTACGTTAACTACGCCGGGAGGAACTTTCCAGAATGTGGTTAGAACGCATTTTGTTCAGACTTACCAGGATTCATCGTCATTTGGAATTATAACGTATACCAACGACGAATACATGTGGTGGCTGCCTGGTTATTCTTTTGTTATTGCAACCGTAGGTACACTTACAAGTTCTTTCGGATCGCCTACACAGTATGGTCAATACGACAGTAATGTTTCAGTAGGAACAGCTGAAATCGGTTCTCCACAACTACTTGATGTTTTTCCTGTGCCTGCAAACGAAAAACTAACTTTAAATGTCGGCAATGCAGAAGCTGTAACTGAAGTGAAGATATTCAGTGTTACCGGCGCCGAAGTAAAAAGTATTTCTGCTGAAAAACTTTTTGTTGAGCAGAATGTAGCTGAAATTCCAGTTTTTGATCTACCTCAGGGAGTTTACTTTTTACAAGTGCGTAAAGGTAACGCTATGAACACACGAAAAATAGTGATCAGCAGATAACCATTCACACATC
>CBIHPU010000573.1:0-2842 GCA_966211935.1 uncultured bacterium
CATAGACCCGGGAACGAGCTGAAAACAAAAAATTTTCAACATGGCAATTCCATTTAGTGATTGTCCTTGCATCGCATTCAAAAAAATTTATATTTGTTTTGAATAAATAATAATTAAAATCGAAATATGAACAAAGCAGATCTTATTGAAGCAATCGCACTTCAGACGAAGCTATCAAAAGCGGATGCATCGCGCGCGCTTGAAGCTACACTCGAATCCATCACTAAGGCATTAAAAAAAGAAGAAAGAGTTGCTTTGGTTGGTTTCGGATCATTTAATGTAAGACATCGCTTATCCCGTACGGGGGTTAATCCGAAGACCTTGCAGGAAATTAAAATCCCGGCAAAAAACGTGGTTAAATTCAGAGCCGGTTATGAACTTTCAAACAAAATTAATAAGAAGAAGTAAGAGCTTCGTTGCAGTTATACTGGCCTCGTTTTTACGGGGCTTTTTTTATTGTAAAAAATTCGGAAGACCCGGCTTTTTGGGAGCAGATTAACCATTATAAAGCGTAACTTTAAAAGTCAGAAAAGGCCCGTTTTATGCACCTGGAAAAGCTTTCCTTACTTAATTTCCGCAACTACTCCCAGGCTACAATTCATTTTCATCCAAAAATGAACTGCCTTGTTGGCAATAACGGAATGGGTAAAACAAATTTACTTGACGCGGTGCATTATCTTTCCTTCTGCAAAAGTTTTTCCAACCCAATTGACAGCCAGAACATACGGTACGACCAGGGATTTTTCATGATCCAGGGTAGTTTTCAATTGCGTGGTGAAAACGAAGAAATTTATTGCGGCATCAAACGCAATCAGAAAAAGCAATTCAAGCGTAACCAGAAAGAATATGAACGTTTATCTGAACACATCGGGCTTTTTCCTTTGGTCATGATCTCTCCTTCTGATGGAGAACTGATAACAGGTGGAAGTGAAATACGCAGGAAATTCGTTGACAGCATTATCTCTCAATACGACAAAGTTTACCTTGAGAAACTTATTTCTTACAATCATGTATTATCACAACGCAACGCGTTGCTGAAGCAATTTGCGGAGAGTCGCTCATTTGATCACGTGAGTCTTGAAGTGTGGGATGAGCAGCTCATCATGCACGGGCAGGGAATTTTTGAAAAAAGAAAAAAATTCATTTCAGAATTCACGCCGCTGTTTCAGAAGTTTTACAATTTTATTTCTGAAAGCCGGGAGAAAGTTTCATTGGAATACCAATCATCGCTTAACGAACGCGATTTTAAAACGATATTACTTTCTTCACTTTCCAGGGACAAAGTGATGCATTATACAACCGGCGGCACTCATCGTGACGACCTCGATTTTACACTGGAAGAACAAAGTCTTCGCAAATTCGCTTCGCAGGGACAACAGAAATCTTACCTGCTTGCACTAAAGCTCGCGCAGTTCGAAATAATTAAAGGAATTAAAAAAGTTCCTCCTTTATTGTTGCTGGATGATATTTATGATAAGCTGGACGAGAATCGTTTCAGAAAACTTATGACACTGGTAAGCAGTGAAGAATTCGGTCAGGTTTTTATTACGGACACACATCCCCAGCGAATAGAAACTGTTTTCAATGAAAATAAAACTTCCTTCAGCATTTTTTATGTGGATAATGCTGAAATAAAATCTGAACAACATGCGTAAGTCAAACCAACAATCACTCGGTCAGCTCCTTAATATATTCGTGAAAGAAAATCATCTTTCAAGCGGCTTAACTTTAGTAGAGCTGCACAATAGCTGGAAGGATATTGCGGGAGAATTCATTGCTAAACACACTACAGATCTTAAGATCGTAAAGAATATCTTGTATATCCAGATGGATAATGCAGCCTGCCGTGAAGAGCTGATGTACAGAAAAACAGAATTGCTGCAGGAAGTAAATAAATTTTCAACCGGCGTAAAGATCACAGAAATTATTATCAGGTAATATGAATAAAACAGCCTTAAGCATTATTGCCGTTGCTGCAACAGCATTCGGCTTTTCACAGAATGATGACAGTGTTATGATCAGAAAAATTTCTGACTATTATTTATCTCAAAGCAGATGTTACGATAATCTTGTAGAGCTTACAACAAAAGTAGGCGCGCGTTTAAGCGGTTCGCCTGAAGCTGCCAAAGCCGTAGAATGGACCTTTAAAGTGATGAAAGAATCTGGCGCAGATACAGTTTACCTGCAGGAATGTAAAGTGCCACATTGGGTACGGGGCGCGAAAGAAAAATGCAGTGTCACGTCAAAAAAAACCGGTAAGACAATTCAACTGGATGTCTGCGCGCTTGGCTTTTCTGTTGGAACAGGAGCAAATGGAATTAAAGCAAAAGTTGTTGAGGTAAAATCTTTTGACGAGTTGAAAACGCTTGGCGAAGCAAACTTAAAAGGCAAGATCGTTTATTATAATGTCGCGTTTAATCCAACCAATATCCGTACAGGAAAATCATATGGAGAAACCGTAAAGTACAGATGGGCGGGCGCGGTTGAGGCATCGAAATTCGGCGCGGCAGCTGTTATTGTGAGAAGTATGAGTACGGTGAAAGATGATGTGCCGCACACAGGCGTAATGCAACTTGACACGAACGGAAGACAAATTCCTGCATGCGCGGTGAGTTTGATTGATGGTGACGCGTTGAGCGAAATACTGAAAAAGGATCCAGCTGCAGAAGTGATGTTGAAGATGAACTGTAAATTATTGCCGGATGAAGTTTCATATAATGTTATTGGTGAGATACGAGGTAGTGAATTTCCTGAGGAAGTGATTGTAGCGGGGGGCCACCTGGATTCCTGGGACACAGGTACTGGCGCGCACGATGATGGAGCCGGAATAGTACACACGATT
>CBIHPU010000574.1:0-2835 GCA_966211935.1 uncultured bacterium
CACCCGCCCCTGAAATTTTTCCACCGGTGGCACCTGCTTTTAATGCACTTTCGTAAATAGTATCTATCAACGTATTTGAAATAGATGACGCCATATTCTTTTTATTCGCCCAGCCAAATTGAAGTATCTCGCCAATTTTTTTTAATTCGCCCATCAACAGGCTATCTTTCATCTGATGCGCCTGCGCTTTTAAATTATGCATGGCTTCTATGGCTTCTTGATTTTTTTGTTCAACATTCTTCACCTGATCCGTAATAATCTTTGCGCTCATTCGTTGAGTGGCGGTAAAATACAGCAGCAGGTTAAGTTCTAATTCATTAACCAGTGATTCTTTCAAATTGAGCGGATTTACAATTACACGATCATTCGCTAAAAATTCAATGTAATTGATGCCACCAAATGTAGCAGCGTACTGATCCTGCTTGCCTCCAGCCATTTTCAGATCAATGCGTTCTATCTCAAAAGCAAGATGTGCAATATCGTATTTGGCAAGCGGCAAATGCAACCATTCAACAAAGGCGCCGATCAGTGAAACAACAATGGTGCTGCTTGTTCCCAATCCGGAACCCTGCGGCGCTTCTATATATGAAGTTAAGCGGAAAGAAAGAGGCTCTAAATTAAATTGCTTTATAATGCGGTTATAGACGCCTATAAATAATTCATAATCCGGTTCAATGGGAAGTTCTTTTGCTGTTTTGGTAGAAAAACATTTATCAGTTCCGTCAATGCAAAATTCTATTTTTCCATTATCCATTGGCTCGAGAGATGCATACGCATATAAATCAATGGTGGCATTAAGAATGGCGCCGCCGTATATATCTGAATATGGAGATACATCTGTTCCGCCTCCTGCAAGACCTAAACGTAAGGGAGCTTTACTTCGTATGATCATAATTACTGAGGAGAATTAATCGTTGTGTTTTAGTTTATGGAATAACTGCAATGTTCGTTCAACAAAAATGCTCCACTCGTATTTTTTCTTTTCTTCCGCCATGCCCCTGGCAAATTCTTCTTCCTTATTCTCTTTGTAAAACTTTATTATCTTTTCTGCAATTTCTTTTTTATCGGGATTCACAACATAGCCGCATTTCCCATCCGGAATAATTTCTGCCAATCCTCCTACATTCGTAACCAATACGGGCTTTTCAAAATGGAAAGCCACCTGCGTTACGCCGCTCTGCGTAGCATCGCGATAAGTAAGTGTCAGCAAATCGGCTGCTGAAAAATAAAACCGCACATCTTCATTTGCAATAAACCGTGCATGTATGATCACATTATTTTCCAATCCGTTCCTCTTTATTATCTCATCGTAATAACTTCTATCCTCATAAAATTCTCCCGCAACAAGTAATTTGATCCCGGCATTTTTAATTCTTTCATCTCCCATGGCTTCAAGCAAAATATCCAGTCCTTTATATTTACGGATAAGACCAAAAAACAGAAGTATTTTATCCTCCTTTGCAAGCCCTAGTTTTGTCCGTGCAATGCGTTTATCCAGTTTTTCGCCGAACGAGGTATACAATGGGTGCAACAAATATAATTTGCGGTTTGTTTGTACAAACCGCTCAAGGTCCTTCATTACAGCTTTACTCATTGTAATAAAACCGTCACAGGCCCTCAAAAAGTATTTAGTGAACGCACTGTCGCCAGGGCGGGATTCGTGTGGTATAACATTGTCACAAATTGCAAGCACCTTCACTCCTGCTTTCTTTGCTTTTCGTGCAATGGTCCCAAGAGCCGGCCCCATAAAAGGAATCCAATAACGTATGATAATTAGATCAGGTTTCTCCTTTTTAATGAAATTTCCAACCCTAAGCCAGTTGAACGGATTTACAGAATTAATTAAAGTATGAATTTTAATACCATCCGGTGCTTTTCCTGTTTGATCATATTGCGTTGAACCGGGAAAAAGAAAATTCGGATACTGAAGAGAATAGGAAATTATCTGGGTATCGTGTCCTTCTTTCATAAAAGAGCGACAAAGCAACTCGTCAAAAGTTGCAAGTCCTCCGCGCAGTGGAAAGGCCGGACCGACTATAAATATTTTCAGCTTCTTATTAATTGATTGCACGTTGAAATAATTTATTCAGGAGAGGGCGCGTCCCATTTGCTCCTTCATTGTAAAAAAACGCTGGTAAACCTCATCTATGAACTGCTGGTCTATTCTTTCTTTCAATCCCCCCAGGTTACCCACGTCAGCTAACCGGAATTTAAAAACCTGTTCCATCGGCCCCGCCTCAAATTTTATTATGAATTTATCATTCATTTGAAAAATTGAGATGGTCAGTGAAGGATGCGGGATACTGTCGATTATTATAAACCAGGCAAATATAAGGCATTAAAAAAAAAAAATTAAGAACTTTAATTTGGTTCAAAACTCCTTAATAAACCCATTGCAAAATTGCTTTAATTTGTCGCGTTAAAAATCAAACATGAAATTTACATGATCCATGTAATCACTTTAAAACAATAATAATAACACATGAAATTTTTTATTGATACAGCAAATCTCGCGCAGATAAAAGAGGCCCAGGACCTCGGTGTACTGGACGGAGTAACTACCAATCCATCCCTTATGGCTAAAGAAGGCATTAAGGGAAAAGACAAAATTCTAAAGCACTACAAGGATATTTGCGGCATTGTTGAAGGCGACGTAAGCGCGGAAGTGATCTCCACCGATTTCGACGGAATAATCAGAGAAGGCGAAGAACTGGCTGAACTTGATCCACAAATTGTGGTGAAAGTGCCAATGATAAAAGACGGAATAAAAGCTATTAAATATTTTACATCCAAGGGAATTAAAACAAATTGCACACTGGTTTTCAGCGCGGGCCA
>CBIHPU010000575.1:0-2834 GCA_966211935.1 uncultured bacterium
CAACGGCTGTCCTTTCTTGCTTTTAATATTCCATTACTTACCATTATGGAAAGATGCTGTGAAAGATTCGATTTAAGTCCACCAGTTTCTTCAAGGATATCACTGAAGCACAATTCACCCTGTTGAAGTACATCAATCACTTCAATCCGAAGTGGATGAGCAAGCGCTTTGAATACGCCGGCATGAATTTCATAAATTGGTTTATTTGCCACGATCTTTTGTTTAATAGTTCACAAATATATAAACTATTAAACATATGAACAATAAAATAAAAAGAGGTTAAATACTAAAAAAACAAAAACCGGACAAAATGTTAAAAATCAACCGAAGTTTACCTGTTGCGATTGATGACCCGGAGATTGAAAATGATCTATCTTACCTTTTTTACTGAATTTAATCAGTAAATTGACGTGGTTAAATTGAGAATTATTAATCACATTTGAATACGATGAAAAAATTTCTATTTGCATTTTCTTTTATTGCCAGCGGAATATTTTCCGTCGCGCAGACAACTGCTACCAATTTTAATTGTAATGACTGTGCCGGGGCGAATCACGATCTCTTTACAGAACTGAACGCCGGAAAAGTTGTTGTGATCTGTTGGGTGATGCCATGCGGAAGCTGTATACCGGGAGCGTTGGCCGCTCAATCAGCATGCCAGAGTTTTGCAAGTTCACATCCCGGACAGGTGGCTTATTATTGTGTTGATGATTATGCCAATACTAGTTGTTCAACCATAGCAGGCTGGTGCACCACAAACGGAATCACAACTGCAACCCAATTTTCCAATTCCGCAATTGATATGACTGATTACGGAACGGCGGGAATGCCAAAGGTTGTGGTTTTAGGCGATACAACGCATACTGTATATTATAACCAAAATGATGCGACGATCAGTACTTCCGGAATCCAATCAGCAATAAACAATGCCTTAACAGCAATAGCGCAGGGCGTTAATGAAGTTAATTCGGCTATTTCAACTATCGGTCTTTATCCTAATCCCGTAACAACAACTGGCACAATTCGAATTGAACTTGAAAAAGAAACAGATTTAAAGATCGAATTGCAGAACTATCTGGGTCAAAAAGTTGCGGAGGTGTTTAATGGAAAATTGACGAAGGGAGAAAACAAGTTGAACCTGGATTTAAGTTCGTACGCGAATGGAAGTTATTTCATCAACATCTGTGAAGGAAACAGATCGAGAAAAATGAAACTAATGGTAATTCATTAACCTGGCGAAATGCGTTTTTTATACTTTATTTTTTTCTTTGGCTTAACGCTTGAAGTAATATCTCAGGGATGTTGTTCGGGCGGAAGCGGATCACCTATTGCCGGCGGCGCCTCGCAGGGAGTTTTAAAAGAACGACAGCTCGAAATTGCGCCTAACTATCAATATCAATCAACCAATAAATTTCAGGTGGGTGACAAAGATACCGTGAAGCTTTTCGATCGTCTGTCCAGCAACTACCTGTACCTGCGCGTCGCATATGGCGTCACGGAAAAACTGACAATGTCAGTGGAATCAGGATATTTTTTGGATAAAACACAGATTGGGCGAGACAAATCCGATACCATCACATCATCGGGAATTGCGGACCTTATTCTTTTTCCGCGCTATAGCGTTTACACCAGGAATACCGAAACAACGCGCACGGAAATCACAGTGGGATTAGGTTATAAAATTCCGCTGGGAAAATATAATGATTCCACCAAAGTATTCACTGATCCTTACAGCGGAAAAGAATATTTCACTACTTCACCACCAACTATTCAACCAACAACAGGCTCGCAGGATTTTATTTTTTATGGTTTTGGTTATCTAGGTTATCCGGAAAAAAACTTCAGGGTATTTTCTAATCTCATTTATATTAAACGCGGATGGAACGCATTAGGTCAAAAGTTTGGAGATTATGCAAGCATAGGAATTTTCGCGGGCCAGACTTTTTTCAAACGATTAGCGTTGACGGTTCAATTAAGAGGGGAATGGGTAAATGTTTTAAAATACGATAAGAATGTAGACATGTTGGCGTTGTACAATATTGATGTAAAATCAACCGGCAGCAAAAAAATATTCTTCACGCCGCAAATCAGTTATTCCAAAAATAATTTTACAGTTTATGCTCTGAGTGAATTTCCTGTATATCAATTTTTAAATGGCACTCAGGTAGCATCCCAAACACTGGTTACAACCGGCATTTCCTATCGCTTTTCCATTCGGGAAAAAACCACTGAATAGATCAAAAGCATGATAGAATCGATGACTTTGTTACAGTAAAAGGTTTAATTATACCAAAGTCAGGATTATGTAGACCATTGATTTGATATTTGGGCTATAATCAATTAATTTAGGTTAGTTAATTTGTTGTTAATAAAATAGAGTGCTAACAACACTATAACCATTTAGCAATTTAGAGTATATTGTAGCAGTATTTTAAAGGTTATCTGTATAATTATGAACCTGTTGAATACAAATTGTAGGTATATAAACGTATAGCATATTGACTATTCTTTTGAATTGTCAAAAGGCAACCTGTGCGGTTAATGGCCGTACAATAGATCAGGAAATTAAACCTCAGGCCCATGAAAATGAAATTTCTACTCCCCTTGCTTGTAATGCTTGTTATGCAACTTGACTTACGAGCGCAATGCGGCCCCTTAACACCTTCGTTCACAGTAAACCTCGTTGGAAATCCTAACGGTACGTGGTTCAGTCCAAACGTTGTCCGCCAGGATCAATGTTGCGGTAACACCGGAGTTGTATGTGTCAAATTTGAAATTTATCTCGACCCGTCAGCCGTCGGGATTAACTTTACAATATTTTCTGGTGCGGTACC
>CBIHPU010000576.1:0-2832 GCA_966211935.1 uncultured bacterium
AACGAGGTATTTAATGCACAATTATTAATTATAGTTTTACTGCCAATTACAGATATATCAAACGATCACGACCTATTCAAATATTGTTTTTAATATCAACAATTTTTTATTCGGCTTCCGCCCAGAAGCTCAATGAACGCTATGCTGATTCGCTGACGGAAGTTGGCATGTATGATGAAGCAATTAACGTTTTTAATAAGTTATTGAAATCAAAACCTAAAGATGAAGGATTACTGAGGGGAAAAGCATATGCGTTGATGATGAAAGAAGACTGGAACGCGGCGATCAGTGAGTACAGGAAAATTGTAGCATTGTTTCCAAAATGTTCCAAATGCTTTATGAATCTTGCCAAGTCATACGCCGGCAAAGGAAGACAGGATAGTGCATTGGTTTTTCTTGATAAAGCAATAATGATTGATCCGGAGAACGGTGAATTTTATATTGAGCGGGGTCGCGCGCGAATGAATAATGTACGTGACAGCGTCATGATTTTACAGGATCTTAATCGCGGAATAATGTTGTATCCTGATGTAGCGGAATTTTATGTGCTGCGTGCCCGTTATTATTTTATGAGTAACCGCTGGCAGGATATGTTGGGAGATATAGAATCAGCTTTAAAACTTGACCCTGAAAATTACGACGCTAACTTCCTTGCGTTTCTTTTACTTTCAGTCGCAGGCGATAATGAAGGAGCTGTGCAGGGGTTGCAGAAATCTTTTCAGTTAAGGCCGAATGATCCCGCTGTGATCGCGTTTATTCAGATTTACAGAGCGGGAGCAGGGGATACGCTTGGTAGAAAAGCTGTTTTGGATTCATTGATCAGCAGTAATAAAAATAATATTGTTGTGCGGATAGCGAATTCGATTTATTTCCGGGTAATTGGAAATTTTGATTCTTATTGCGGAAGTTTAAACGAAACTTACAAAAAACTGAAAAATTCCGAAGACACAGCCTTGTTTAACGCCTTCACTTATGGAAGTGAGTTGATATGTTCTCCTGAATATCCTGAATATTATCTTAACCGCGTAAGCATATATCGCGACTCTACGCAATGGAACAAAGCCATCGAGTTGCTGAAATTGGGCCAGCAGAAGTTTCCGAAGAATTCACTTATAGCGTTTAATTTGTCGTGGCTTTATTTCAAACAGAAAAACATGGATGATGCTTATGCTCAGATACAGAAATCTATCGGCAACTATACCAAGGAAGAATTTTTCCGCGCGTCAGGTGTACAGGACCAGAATTCTGCTGCTGCGTTAGCAGTTGACAGGGGATTTCGTTTTCAGCAGTTCATGTTGCTGCATGAAAGTTTGCTAACAATTTACCAGAAGTCAGCAGATAAAACGGGTTATGGACTGTTATTGCAGACCTCGTCAGATTCTTTGCTTGCGTTGATACCTTACGTTCAGGAACCACAGCAGCGCAAGAAATATTTCACCAATGCTGCATTCGGGTGGTATCTTTTAAAAAATGAGGAGAAGCTTAAGAAGGTTATTGATGAGTCTATCAAAAATTCTGCGACATCTGGAACAATGTATTTCTTTTCAGCTTTGCTGCAGTATGAAAAAGCGGCGCCTGGTACTTTTGAAGAAACGGGAAAAGTTTCTGATCTGTATGGTAGAGATCATTTGTTCTTTATCCGCCTGAAAGGAAAAAATAAAAAGTCTGATAAGATTAAACTTGACAAGGCGCTTTCGGACATAAACACGGCCATTACATCAGATCCTGCCGTATCCTACTTTTATTATCTGAAGGGAATAATCAAATTTCAGACTGATGATAAAAGCTTTTGCGAAGATTTCAAAAAAGCGTATGAAATGGGTCTGGATAAAAATATCCTGACTCTTCCATCAAAAGTTTGTAAATAAACTACATGTTTCTTCTGTACTGACCACCTACTTCGAATAGTGCGTGGGTAATTTGTCCGAGTGAACAGTATTTCACCGTATCCATCAGTTCTTCGAAGATGTTATCATTTTTCACTGCAACTTCCTGTAAACGTTTCAGCATTTCAGGACCTTTGTCTGTATTTGCCTTCCAGAGATTCTGAATAGTTGCAATCTGATTTTCTTTCTCTTCCTTAGTTGAGCGAATAACTTCCTGGGGGATCACAGTAGGCGAACCTTTTGAACTTAAGAAGGTGTTCACGCCAATGATCGGATATTCGCCCGTGTGTTTCAATGTTTCATAATAGAGACTTTCTTCCTGAATCTTTCCACGCTGATACATAGTTTCCATCGCCCCCAAGACGCCACCGCGTTCGGAAATACGGTCAAATTCAGAAAGTACCGCTTCCTCAACAAGATCAGTCAGTTCTTCAATAATAAAAGATCCCTGCAATGGATTCTCATTCTTCGCTAGGCCTAACTCGCGGTTAATGATAAGCTGAATTGCCATTGCACGACGAACTGATTCTTCAGTGGGTGTAGTGATTGCTTCATCATAAGCATTTGTATGAAGCGAATTGCAATTATCGTATATCGCGTACAATGCCTGCAAGGTAGTTCTGATATCATTGAAATCAATTTCCTGCGCGTGCAGCGAACGTCCGGATGTCTGGATATGATATTTCATCATCTGCGATCGTTCGTTTCCTTTATATTTCAACTTCATCGCTTTTGCCCAGATCCTTCTCGAAACTCGCCCTATAACTGAATATTCAGGATCTATTCCGTTGCTGAAGAAGAAGGATAGATTCGGAGCGAAGTCATCGATATGCATTCCGCGGCTCAGGTAATACTCCACAAATGTAAACCCGTTGGCAATTGTAAACGCAAGCTGAGAAATAGGATTGGCGCCGGCTTCTGCAATGTGATATCCAGAAATAGAAAC
>CBIHPU010000577.1:0-2831 GCA_966211935.1 uncultured bacterium
AGTGTGAAATAAATTTAAGGAATTAAATCTGAAGCACAATATTGGATTTTTATGGCATTTTCCCCAGCTTGTTAATATGAAAAGCGGAGGTTTAATGCTCTTTATTCCGTAAATTTGCATTCGCGTTTTTATAAACGTCAAACAATCATGAAGCAGAAATCCCAAGGCTGATTTCGCTTCATGAAGAACAAACGAGAAACGACAAACGTCAAACGAACAAACGACAACCATGAGCGAAGGAAGACAAATAATTTTTTCGATGGTGAATGTGAGTAAGATCCATCCACCACAAAAACAGGTTTTAAAAGATATTTACCTGTCATTTTATTACGGGGCAAAAATCGGTGTACTTGGTCTCAATGGATCAGGTAAATCATCTTTGCTTCGCATTATTGCAGGAATTGATAAAGATTATATCGGTGAAGTTCACTTCTCACCCGGTTACAGAGTTGGTTTGCTTGAACAGGAACCTAAACTGGATGACAGCAAAACTGTAATTCAGATTGTACGTGAAGGCGTACAGCCGCTTGTTGATATTCTGAATGAATACGAACAAGTCAACAATAAATTCGCGGAGGAAATGACTCCCGAGCAAATGGATAAACTCATTGCGCGCCAGGCGGAACTGCAGGAGAAAATTGATCAGAATGATCTCTGGAATCTCGATCATCGTCTCGAATTAGCAATGGATGCTCTGCGTTGTCCGGATGGTGATACGCCGATAAATATTTTATCTGGTGGTGAGCGCAGACGCGTTGCATTGTGTCGTTTGCTTTTACAGGAGCCGGAAATTCTTTTGCTTGACGAGCCAACCAACCACCTCGATGCTGAAAGCGTCCATTGGTTGGAACAACACTTGCAGAATTATAAAGGAACCGTTATCGCTGTAACACACGACCGTTACTTCCTTGATAATGTTGCGGGATGGATTTTGGAACTTGACCGTGGAGAAGGTATTCCATGGAAAGGAAATTATTCTTCGTGGCTTGAGCAGAAACGTGAGCGTTTGAAGCAGGAAGAAAAATCTGAAAGTAAGAGACAAAAAACTTTACAGCGTGAGTTGGAGTGGGTGAAAGCCGGTGTAAAAGGACGCGGTGTAAAACAAAAAGCGCGTCTTGCCAATTATGATAAACTTCTCAATCAGGATGTAAAAGAAAAAGAAGAGAAGCTGGAGATCTTTATTCCTAACGGACCTCGTTTGGGTAATGAAGTGATTGAATCAGTTAATCTCACCAAGAGTTTTGGTGATCGCGTATTGTTTGAGAATTTGAGTTTCAAACTTCCTCCTGCAGGAATAGTTGGTATCATCGGTCCGAACGGTGCCGGTAAGACTACTCTTTTCAAAACAATTCTCGGGTTGGAAAAACCTGATTCAGGTGAAATAAAGATCGGTTCTACGGTGAAGATCTCTTACGTTGATCAGTCACACAAAGACATTGACGCAAATAAAACTGTTTATGATGTATTGAGCGGTGGTGCGGATAATCTTGTATTTGAAGGAAGAACAATGGTTCCCCGCGCATATATTTCCCTTTTCAATTTCAGTGCAAACGACCAGGGTAAGAAAGGCGGTGTATTATCCGGTGGATAAAGAAACCGACTGCACCTTGCAATGGCTTTGAAAGCGGAAGGAAACGTATTGCTTCTTGACGAGCCAACCAACGACCTTGATGTGAATACGCTTCGTGCGTTGGAAGAAGGTCTTGAAAGTTTTGCGGGATGCGCGGTTATCATCTCCCACGACCGTTGGTTCCTTGATCGTGTTTGTACTCACATTCTTGCTTTTGAAGGCGATTCCCAGGTTTATTGGTTCGAAGGCGGATTTACAGAGTACGAAGAGAATAAGAAAAAACGTGTTGGTAATGTTGAACCAAAACGAATTCGTTATAAGCGACTTTCTGCAAGTTAAATATCAGAAATAATTTTTCCTGAAACTGTAAACGGCAGTCTAAAATCAAATTCAGATTTTATTGCTTTGTTTACAGTTTTTTTTATGAACTGGTGCAAATCACAAGGAAAGATTCCCATTTGAATCACCTGTTTTCGCTCTGTCAAAGTCACCCCAGTTTTTTTGAAGGGATTGTAGTCACTCTGGCGAAGACTCTGTCAAAGTCGCCCCAACTTTTCGAAAGGAATTCAGTGAACCAAACAAAGTGAAATTGCAAAAGCAGGAAATGCTTTCAGTATGCAATTGAATTACTTCTTTACCACGCGGCTGCGGTAGATCTTTCCGTTGATGTTCGCTTCAAGAATGTAAAGTCCGGCATCAAGTTCTGAAGCATTAAGTTTTATTTTATTATTTCCCTTTTCAATAGCGGAAAACTGTACAATTACTTTTTTGCCCGAAAGATCAGTTACTGAAATTTCCGCGTTTCCATTTTTATTACTTGGAACGGAAATTTCAAATTCACCTTCCGAAGGATTTGGCGCAACAGAAAACTCAGTAGGATTCACTTCAGATTTTATCATCAGAATTTTATACACTGTGCTGTTATTGCTGAGATCAGTTTCAGCGAGTCGGTAATAATTTATTTCCGCGTTAGGCGTATAATCTGTCAATTCATAATTGACCCGCGTTGCAGAAAAACCCGCGGCAGGAATATCTCCAATCTTTTCAAACGTAATTCCATCCGCGCTGCGTTCAATTGTAAAACTTTTACTGTCGCGTTCTGAAAGTGTTGACCATACAAGACGAACGCGGTTGTTGTCGATTATTTCTCCAGCAAAATTTTCTATTACAATTGGCAATACAATACATCCACCGGTAACGTTAGTTAGTGTAACACTGTAGTTGCACGCATCGCCGGCAAATCCGTCAATCATTAAATACG
>CBIHPU010000578.1:0-2827 GCA_966211935.1 uncultured bacterium
ATTACGTGCTGGCAAGTTTGTATGTAGTTTTCTTTGTCTTGTTTTTTGTCATCGTTAACCGCGAAATTTTCGCGGGGAAAATCTTTAAATCATCCCTCGCCTCGTTTTTTACTTTCGCGATAATTCTTGTGGGACTCAGATTTATAATGACGCTTGGTCATCTTCCCGCATTGTTCTACAAAACGCCTTTGTATGATGCCGCTGTATTCGGAAACGCCGACTCTTTCTGGTTCGGATACCTGGGCGATATACTGATCAATTCAATCTTATTTTTTGTTCTCGCAATTGTTTTTCAAAAACGGGTGAGCCGGAAAACGAACGTAAATAAAATAATTTTTCTGCTGGTGTCACTAGCGTTTCTTATCGCCGCTTCTGTTGTCATCAACAATATTATCCGCAGCATGGTGGAGAATTCGCACATCTCTTTCCGGATAAATGATATTTTCTCTCTCAATTTCTACAGTTACCTCGGGTTTTTTGCAACCGGATGCCTGTTCTTTGGTTTCTCTTTTTTCGCTGATAAAATTGTGAAGGAACTTCTTCAATACAGAAATTATAAGATTGCTTTTTATTCTACACTCGGTTCCGCATTGATTCTTCAGTCATCCTTACATTTTCTGCTGGGCGAACCTGATGTTGTTGCCATTGTCTGGCCCTATGTTATCATCATTTGCACTTATCTTCTTCAAATAAGAAAAAGATCTTACTCCTTTTCGTATGGTTTGCCTTTTATTATCTGTTTTTCCATTGTAAGCGCTCATTTATTCCTTAAAGAAGAACGGATAAAAGAATTGGGAACGAGGAAAGTTTACGCGGAGAATTTAAGCAACCAGCAGGATGATGTGGTGGAAAATCTTTTTGTTGATCTCGAAAAGAAGATCCGACAGGATGTAAAGCTGAAAAACATAATTTTTTATCCTCCTGTTAATTCACTTGATCTTGAACAACGTATTCGCCAGGTTTATTTCAGCGGATATTGGGAGCGATTTGACATTCTCATTTCTGTTGTTGACAGCGCCTGTGTTCCGCTGATTAAAACATCAGATCCCGTCCATGGCAACAATTCCTATTTCGATCAGCAAATAGAAACAAGAGGGCGGCCAACTGTTTGCGAAGATCTGTACTTCATGGAGAATTCCAAAGACAGGACACGTTACGTTGCGAGAATTAAAATTGAAGCACCTTCAGGAATGAATAAAAAACCCGCGTTGCTGTATGTGGAGCTTGAACCGAAACTGAATCCCGATGTAATTGGTTTTCCCGAGTTGTTGCTGGACAGAAGCGTCAAGACCAATATTCAGCTCAGTGATTATTCTTACGCGATCTACAAGAACAACAAACTGGTAATGCGTTCAGGAAAATACAATTACAATTACGTTTATGATTGGGAGCACGGAAAAGAAAATGATTTTAATGAACTGAGAGAAAACTCGTTTCATCATCTTATTTATAATTCCGAAGAAACCAATGTGGTATTGAGCATGCCGCAGGACACATTGAAGGGAGGATTCACAGCGAACTCCTATTTCTTCGCTTTCTTCAGTTTAATGATGATGGCCTTTCTTTTTCTGCGTGAAGCAAGCGCGAGAAAAAAAGAAATCAATACTTCGCTGAACGCGAGAATACAATTGCTTCTTGTACTAGTTGTTTTGGTTTCACTTCTTTCATTTGGAATCGGAACTTTTATTTTCGTGAAGAATCAATTCGAGGCGCAGAATATTGAAACGCTTAACCAGAGAACAAAATCAGTTTACGCTGATTTGCAGGGAAAATTCGGAGAGCTGGAAGAGTTCAGGGAAAATTACAGGGAATATACTTCAATCATGCTCAGCAAAGTTTCGAATGTATTTCTTACTGATGTTACGCTGTTTGACCTGAAAGGGAATTTATACGCTTCTTCACAACCACGATTGTTCGAGGAAGGGATCATTTCAAAAAAAATGAATCCGCGCGCTTTTAAAAATGTTGTATCAACTGCTATAACAGATCTGGTTCTGAAAGAAAATGTCGGGAAGCTTCAATATTATTCTTCTTATCAGCCGTTTTATAATAAGCGTGGTAAATTAATGGCCTATCTTAATTTGCCTTATTTCGCAAAGCAAAGCGAACAGGAAAAAGAAATTTCACTTTACATTACAGCGCTTATCAATATTTATGTGATCCTGTTTGCAATTTCAACTATTGCAGCGCTGTTTATTTCCAATCTGGTTACAAAGCCACTGCGAATTATTCAGCAGCGCTTCAGTAAAATAAAATTTGGAAAGGCGAACGAACCTATAGCTTGGAAAGAAAAAGACGAAATAGGCGCGCTGGTGAACGAATACAATAAGATGATTGCGGAGCTCGAACAAAGCGCTGACAAACTTGCTAAATCAGAGAGAGAAACTGCATGGAGAGAAATGGCGAAGCAGGTGGCGCATGAAATTAAAAATCCGCTTACGCCGATGAAGCTTACCATCCAGCATTTGCAGCGCACGCTTGATGATACTCCGCCTGCTGAGTTGAAAGAACGTGTAAATAAAATTTCAGCTATGCTGATCGAACAGATCGAAACTCTTTCTCATATCGCGTCTGAATTTTCCGCGTTTGCAAAAATGCCAAAGGCGGTGATTGAAGAGATCAGAATCACGGAACTGGTAGCAGCTGTTGTTCAATTATTCAAGGACACCGAAAATGTTGAAATTATTTTTACAGATCTTTCCAATGCGGCTGCAATAATTAAAGCTGACAAGGACCAGGTGAACCGGGTATTTACAAATCTTATCAAGAATGCGATCCAGGCTATTCCCTATGAAAAAGAAGGAAAGATCGAAGTAAAGATAGAACA
>CBIHPU010000579.1:0-2825 GCA_966211935.1 uncultured bacterium
TATTAAACAATGTATTGAACTCGTGCAGCCAATAAACTTTATCAATTCCTGAAACTTCGCGCGCTTCTTCCTTCGTAAGCTTATGGCCCTCCCAGATCGCGATGGTTTCATTGGTTTCTTTCAGAAATAAAACTTCTTTATGTATTCCATCTTTCGCGTCCGGAAAAATTACAAGAATACTTTCTTCCTGCTCAACACCGCTCAGGTAAAACAAATCAGCATTCGCTTTCAATTTCATATGACCGTCTGCGTTTGTCGGCATTACATCATTCGCGTTAAACACAGCAATTGAACCTGGTTTCAGTTTCGCAGCAAATCTTTTTCTGTTCTCGATAAAAAGCTGCCTGTTTATTTTTTCGTAGCGCATTCGTTCAAAGTTTTTGATTGTTGTAAATGTAAATAAAGTTTAAGTAAAGCGGAAGATGGAAACTGATTTATGTTTCCTGGGTACCGACAATAAAATAAGGGAAGTAAAAACGTCAGAAACGAACGCCTATGACAAGAATGTCATCAACCTGCTCATATTCGTGTCCCATCCATTGGTCAATTTCCTTACCAAGTTCCGTAGCCTGCTGGTACATACCAAACTTCTGAATGGTCACAAGAATATCTTTAAAACGTTTTGTCATGAGTTTTTTACCTTGCGGTCCGCCAAACTGATCCGCGAATCCATCTGAGTGCATATACACTGTATCACCAGGCTGTAATTGAACCTCGTGTCTGTCGTAAACCTGGCTCTCATTTGTGAATCCACCAATTGCGCATTTCGTCGCTTTAATTTCTTCCACCTCATTCATTCCTTTCGAATTTCTGATGATCCACAACGAACGGTTAGCGCCGGCGTAGAATAATTTGCGGGCTTTATAATCAATAGCGCAGAATGCAAGATCCATTCCGTCGCGTGTCTGATTCTCTTTTTGCTTCAATGCGTTTTGTACGCCGGAATTTAATTGGGTAAGGATCTGTGCAGGATCGCTTATACCTTTGGTAAGTACAATTTCATTCAGCAACGAACTTCCAACCATGCTCATGAACGCGCCTGGTACACCGTGACCGGTACAGTCAACTGCAGCTATATAATCGGTGCCGTCTTTATGATTGTACCAGTAGAAGTCACCCGAAACAACATCACGCGGACGGAATAGAATAAATGAATCAGGAAGTGATTCACGGATCTTATCCTGCACGGGCATAATGGCGCGCTGAATTCTTTCAGCGTAATTAATACTGTCTTTGATGTCATGCAACGCCACCGACAAATGCTCGTTAGCTGTTTTCAGCTCTGCTGTTCGTTCGTTGACGCGCTGCTCCAGAATTCGTTTTTCTTTTTCAAGATTAGCGGTTCTCCAACGGAAGAAAAGAAAAAGACCCGCGAGTACCACAACTGAACTGATAGTATAGAACCACCAGGTTTTCCAGAACGGCGGAGTTACTGTAAACGTAAAGGAAATTGACTCCTTACTCTCGATGCCAAATGAATTCTTCGCAATTACACGGAACGTATAAGTACCCGGAGGAATATTTGTGTAAACAGCCTGGTTGTTCACTGAGTATGGCGACCAGGTATCATCCAAATTCTCAAGAATGAATTTGTAAGTTGCATTATCAACAGTTAAGGCGCGAAAATTAAAAGTAAAGTGATTTTTATTGAAAGGAAGTGTAAGCTCGTAAGGGATGTTGGTTTTCGGGTTTACGGTGTCAGAATAATTTGACCAGTCAACATGATCGTAAAATAATTTAATATCAGCGAGAATGAGTTTTGGCGGAACAGTATTGGGAAAATCATAACGCTGACGATACCGGGTCAATCCTTCGGATGTACCGAACCACACATCGCCATTCTTGTCGCCGTACATACTGTTCTGAAAAATCTCGGCTGAAATAAATCCATCTTCAGTTCCATAATACCTGATCTCCTCTATAGAAAAATCTTTACCTAACTTAATTTTATTAACTCCTTTGTCGGTTCCCAACCAAACATCTTCGCCGTTTATTACAATAGCTTCTATAAAGTTTGAACACAATCCGTGCGACACATTATAATTCGTGAATTTTCCTTTATCATAAATAACAAGTCCCCCGTCCTGAGTACCGAAGAAGATAGTACCCTTTTTATCCATGGTGGAGGTCCAGGTAGTTTTCATTGCCTGCGGAGCATCTGCAGACAACATTGAAAATTTTCCATCTTTAAAAACCTGAGCATCATTGTTAAACCCGCCAATGATAAGTCGACCTGTTTTATCGACGCAAAGGTTGGCTATCTGATCAGTTGATAATCCATTTGTGCTGTTGTAATGCGCAACTAAATTGCCTTCGTTATCCAGCTTAAATAATCCATGACCATACGAACCAACCCAAATGTGACCCATTTTATCACTCACAATTGAAGTCACGGTGTTAATAGGCACTTCATCCGCACCAACAATAAATTTGCTGATGCGTTTTTTCATTGTCAGACTCGCGCCATGCTGTTCAAAATAAACAAGTCCGTTCTCCTCAGTTCCAAGCACCAGAATATTTCCAGGCAATTCACAGAATGAAGAAATGGAACTGTTCTGAAATTCCTCGTCCTGTTTCTGTTTCTGAAAACGATTTGAAACAGGATCATAATAATTAAGACCACCATGTTGCGGACTGGCGAACAAGGTTCCGTCTCGCGTACGAAAGACCGTAGCCACTTTATTATTGCTCAAACCGTCACGCGTGGTAAACGTCACGATTGCCTCGCGTTTAAGTAAACAAACTCCTCCGCCCTGCGTGCCGATCCAGATATTCCCTTCATAATCTTCACGTTACTCGTTCACCACTTCTGAAGACAAAGCAAC
>CBIHPU010000580.1:0-2824 GCA_966211935.1 uncultured bacterium
GATTGAACTCAATACATTGAAAGCTGAATCGTACATCATGATCAGGTTGCCAACGCCGGCAAAAACAGAACCGCAATCATCTACGGCAAGTCCGCCCCAGTCGTAAGGATTCGATCCGATTGTCGCGCTGCTGAGCAAAGCTCCTGTGCTTTTGTTTCTTCTTTGAATAAAACTTCCATCGTAGGTATATAAATATTTTTTATTTACCGCCATTCCATTCATACCAGCAATAACATCACCTCCATATCCACCGAGATATCCGCTTTCCGGAAAACTGTGTCCGCTGTTTATTATATAATCCGGCGGAAACAAAGCTGCAGCATCAACCTTCACAAGAACATTATCGAATGAATTGGGATACATCGCAGATTCGGCGACAAGCATATAACAGTCGGCTGCATTATCAATGGCAAGCAGCGCTACATCGTGCGTTCCTTCATTTGACGGAGCCGAAATAATATTTACAGGAACAAGTGTTTGAAGATTTGTATCAATGCGGGCAACCTGGTAAGAGAAAGAAGTACTCCAGCTTGATCCGCCTATCAATAATGTTTTGGTGCAGTTATTATAAACGCAGCGCCACAATTCGCGGAACATAGGACTTCCGGAAAAAAAAGCGATGAAAGAACCAGCGTTATTTAGTTTAATTATTTTCCCTCCGTTAAATCCCTCTATAATATAACTGCTGCCGCTGATTGGATCCACCGCAAAATCTCCATAGTATGGGTAACCCGATTGAAAAGCAGACGTTGAAAAGGTCCACAGCAACCAGCCTTCCTTGCTGAATTTCATTTCCTGGAAAGGATAAGATCCACCATAACAATAAACATTGCCATCAAGATCATATTCCACATCATACGCGGCGTTTGTTCCGTTAAATGAAGTAGAATACACCCATGGATCTATAACCAGCGTGTGTTGCCTGTCATAATCTTCATGCGCGAACAATACATTGTTTTCTATGGTAACAAAAGAAGTTTTGATTGACTGGTTTGTTTCAGAAATAAAACTCACGGGCGCATGATCAACGATCTCTCCAAACTTTGCCTGCGAAATGAGGTTGCCGCGAGCGTCAGTCTTTATCTGCGCGTTTGAATATTTCATGGAGATTTGCCCGGCATTTGCGCCGGGATGAACTATAAGGTTGTACTTAAAACCAGAAGAATCCGTAAAAAAATATTCTGCATCAATGCCCGGATAAATATTCCTGTAAACTATTTTTTTATAAGCTGCAGATTTCAGAGGTTTCATTGTTCCTGATTCATTAATTCCATAGGAATAATAAAATGAAACACTATCAACCCCTTCAACCAAACATTCAGATGAACCTCCGCCCCATTCCATTAAAACGAACCCTTCGTCCGCAACCGGCGCAGGCTCATTAAATTCTTTTTCTATATCCTCCCAGTTTTCTTCTTCATCGTGTTTTTTAGATTCTATGTGACGATAAGAATATACGACCCCGCGCGCAGTGAGGTAGACAGTAAGATCACCGTTTGTATGTCCATATAGCACGGGTGCGGAAGAAATGTTTTCGGGCAAAGTAAACTGGCCCTTGTTCTCAACAAAAACTTTTTGTACAAAGGGATCTTTAATGCTCCAGGATGAAGGAGAGATCATTGATTGCTGAGCGCAAATCGCAAGGGAAAAAAAAAGAGACAAAATAAAAAAAGCTAAGCGCGCCATAATTCTCTACTTATATTATAAAAACTCTTCGCGAAATAAAAAATTGATAATCCAGTTACCGCAGAAGCGTAACTCTTCCTATAATTTCATGGTCCTCATTGTACTGATCATCAGTGAACCATAATTTATACACGTAAACGTCCAGTTGACAAAGCCTCCCCTTATAATATCCGTTCCATCCGCTTTCGATATCTGTGGTTTCAAACAACAGCTCTCCCCATTTATCAAAAATTGCAAAGCGGTAATTGTGCACATCGGTAACAACTGGTTTAAACAGGTCATTCGTTCTGTCTTCATCCGGAGTAAAAGCGTTTGGAATAAAAACAGAGCTGATCACTATTGTTACACAAGCCGTATCGGCGCATCCATCATTATCCGCAACACTGACGCAATAGGTTTTTGTTTCATCCACCAACGCAATCGGATTTGGACAATCTACACAACTCAATCCATCAGTTGGAAACCAATTGTAGGATGCTCCACCGGTGGCAGACAAATGCGCGGTGAAGTTTTGTGTTTCTAAAACAACGGCGGTTGCGGGCGGCGATGGTTTAACAAAAACGAGATAATGAGCGGTGTCGTTGCAGTAACCATTAGTAACCGTGACCCAATAATTTGTTGTTACGATTGGTTCAACATAAATCTGCTCTGCAGTTTCTCCTGTACTCCATAAATAATTTTCTCCGCCGCTTGCAATCAGCAATGTTTTGTTACCGGCGCAAACTGTATCGTTACCTGAAACCAAAGCCTGCGGCCAATCTATTACAGCAATTTCAGCAACGGCTGAATCAATGCAACCCGGGCCCGCGTTTACTGTAACAGTGTAAGATGAATTTGTTTGCGGATAAACAACAATCTGTTGTGTGGTGTCTCCCGTGCTCCAGCTATAAGATAATCCACCATGACCAGTAACAACAACACCCGCTCCAGCGCACACAGTATCTGGCGCGGTAATGCTTGCAAGTGAATTACCGGATGATCCAATAAAAACAGAAACGGTTGCCGTGTTCGGAATGCAGGCAGCGTCTTTTACAGTTACTGTATAAGTGCCTCCTGGTAATCCGCTGACAGAAGATGTTGTTAATCCTGAAGGATACCAGTAATAAGTATAAGGTCCTGTTTGTCCGGTTACTGTTAC
>CBIHPU010000581.1:0-2818 GCA_966211935.1 uncultured bacterium
ATCAGGATAACTTCCATTGATGCCGGTACCGATATTGTCAATAAACGCTCTTATAGGCTTTGCAACATATTCCTTTCCATAAGTACACTCTTTTATTTTTTTATTGCAATCTTCTATCCATAATGCATATTTCTTTTGATCTTTCTGAAGGTCACCAAGCACCTCTTTATATTCTTTGATCGCTTCGTCCCAGCGCATATTCAAATGATAACCCCATGCCATATAATATTTCTCATCTAGGGCAACGTTCGGATTGAGCTTGTATGCTTTCTCAAAATATTTAATGTAATTATCATGTTGAGGATCCATGGCGAAATACGAAAACGCTATCATGTAATTGCACATCGCGTGATCAGGATTAAAATCGTTAGCCTTCATCAGTAAAGGTAGTGCCTGCTGGAAAAAATCATTACCCGCGTTCTTTAAATCCGAACGGGAATTAGGATAGTGATTATATTCTTTTGCAATCCATGCTATCTGTTCATCATGATATTTCTTCCCTTCAATAAACAACTGAAGGCCTTCTTCATAATATTTCTTTGCCTGTTTATATTCGTCTTTTTTTCCTGGGAAATTATCCTTGTCCCACTCCACATGTTTCTGTGCAGCAAGTTGAGCACACACAATAATTGCAACGGTCAGTAAAATATTCTTCATTTCAGTAATTCTTTTGATTGATTAATTAATCTTCACAAACGTCATTGTATCCCCTTGCCCGGGTAACTCCAAGCTTAGCCGCTTCGCGAAAATCCTTGCAGGCTCCGCTAAAATCTTTCAGCATTTCCTTACAGATTCCCCTGTTCAGAAATGCCTCTCCATAAGTTGGATTTATTTTTATAGCCTTATCGCAATCATTAATTCCACCCTGGTAATTTTTCTTTTTGTAATGACACGAAGACCTGTTGTTGTACGCGTAGGCATAATCACTTTTCAATTCGATAGCTTTATTAAAATCGCTGATGGCTCCTTCAATATCGTTCATTGCAAGCTTTGCAGTTCCTCTGTTATTATAGGCGATGTAATAATCTTTTTTCAGTTCAATTGCCTTGTTGTATTCAGCAATTGCTTTTTCATAATCTTTTTTCTTGCGGTAAGCGGATCCCATATTATTATGAAAAAACGCTGAATTGGGAGAATAGGAAAGCGCTTTCTGATAATCAGAAATGGCTTCATCTATTTTCTCCATTTCGAGTTTGCAACCAGCACGGTCGTTGTACGCATATGCATAATCTCCCTTCGTTTCTATCGCTTTTGAATAATCGTTGATGGCGCCAGCGTAATTCTTGCGAAGGAAATTAATAACACCTTTCTGATACCAGGCTTCTGCATATTTGACATTTACCTCAACGCACTTGCTGTAATCTTCAAGCGCCTTTGCTGTATCACGCATATGAAAATATGCTTCTGCGCGACCGAAATACGCGTAATCAGCCTCATCATTCAGAAAAAGAGACTTTGTGAAATCCGCAATTGCTTCATTTTGCTTATTAAGTCCTGCATAAGCGAGCCCCCTGTTGTACCAGGCTTTTTCCATTTCGGGTTTCATGGTTAGTGCCTTAGAAAAACTATCCACCGCCTGCTGAAAATTCTTTGAGTTAAATAGTTGCAGGCCCTGGTTATAAGCCCGCTCGGCATCTTGTCCATCACTGAACTTCACTCTCACGGTATCGCCCTGCGCACCCATTTCCAGGCTCATGAGTGGAAGAAATAGAAGAATTAATCTGAATTTCATATTTGTTATTTATTGTTTTAATTCCGTCACATTGAATACGCCATCTATTGTATTTAGCGATTTCATATGACAAAAATTTGAAGTATCTAATTTAAGGGATTTTTTCTGTAGTGTATAATTAAGTATACATACAAAATGAAGGAATAGAAACCTTAACAATGCTGGCTGGTTTACCCCCTCGGTTAACAGGGAAAACTTAAGTAAAGTTACTTACTGATCTGGAAGTTCTTATGCAGTGTGAATTGACCGCAAGTGATGGTGATAAAATACGGGCCCGCTTCCAATTCAGGCAATGAAATCTTGCACCGTCCATTTGTAAAGTATTCTGAGTTCTTTAAAACCGGCTGGCCAAGGAGATTGAAAATTGTGACCTGTACTTCTGTTTTAGATGAATTTTCGATATCAATCTCCAGATTCAGATCATGATTTGCCGGATTCGGATACAGGTGAACTTCGCTGTTCTTTTTTGATAATGAGACTGATATTATCTCGGAATATTCGAAGCTGTTATCGAAATCAGTTTGCTTTAATCTGTAAAATGAAACACCCGGAAACGGTTCGTTATCGGTTAAGGAATAACTTAAGGTTGTACTGCTATTCCCGTTAACGGCCTGCGTTGGCAAATAGCCGGCAACTTCAAAATTGTATCCATCCGCAGATCGTTCAATCGTGAAGTAACTATTATTCTGTTCTGTGGCGGTTGCCCAGGTCAGATTTACGCGCTCGCCGTCCGCTTCGCCCTTAAAATACAAAAGTTCAATTGGCAAGGGACCAACAAAACCTCCACCTGCGTAACATGGTGTGGCCGTGTTGCCGCAATCATTTACCGAATTACCAAAAAATGTAGCTCCGTTATCAGAAGTGATAGATCCTCCGGCAACAATACTTCCATCGCCGGTAACAGACGCGTTATTATTTCCGTCAACGTTTCCTGTAACAATCACATTACCGTCTATCTGGGACGCGTTGTTGTTGTTAAGAGTCATATTGCCGTTTACAATAAGTGTTGCACAGCTGTCAACAATAAGATTCGAGTTGTTATTTAATGTAAGATCACCTACAACCAATACTCAGCAACACTGTACG
>CBIHPU010000582.1:0-2776 GCA_966211935.1 uncultured bacterium
TTTTGTTCTGAAAGTTTCCGCAACTTTTGACAGCACACTATTATGTACATAGAGATCATCGCTGTGAAGAAACCCGATAATATCTCCATTGGCTACAGACAAGCCTTTATTCAACGCGTCATACAATCCTTTATCCGGTTCACTAATTACTTTCGAAATTTTCTCTGGAAACTTAGATACAATAGAAAGCGTTTCGTCTTTAGATCCACCATCCTTGATGATATATTCTACGGAAGGATAATCCTGGGTTACTACAGACCGGATAGTATCTTCCAGCGTAGCCGCGCTGTTGTAAGTAATTGTTATCAGTGAAATCTTCGGCATGATTCAACCGTGCATGGTTTCTTTCTTTCCGTACTTATTCATGAGTGAAGCTTCATAATCCAGCCACTCCTGCCATCTCTTTTCCACATCAACTCCTTCTCCATATTTGCGGGCAAAAGATATAAAGAGTGTATAATGATTCGCTTCACTGATCATAAGGTCACGGTAAAAAATTCGCAACTCTTCGTCGTTTACTTTTTCTGACAACAATTTAAACCGTTCACAACTTCTTGCTTCTATCATTGCAGCAAACAATAAGCGATCAACCAACGCGATGATCCTTCCCTCTCCCCGTCTCATAAAAACATAAAGGTCATTCACGTATCCATCTTTTCTTTCCCTGCCAAGTTGAAATCCGCGCTGCTTGATTTTTTCATGCACCATTTCAAAATGAGAAAGTTCTTCTTTGGAAAGACTTAGCATGGCGTCAACAAGATCTGTATACTCAGGATAACCAACAACGATTGATATAGCGTTACTTGCTGCCTTCTGTTCGCACCAGGCATGATCGGTGAGTATTTCTGAAATATTTGAGTCAACCAGCTTTACCCAGCGTGGATCTGTAGGTAATTTAAGTCCGAGCATTTTAATTGGGATTAATCTTCAATTATTCAAAATCTTCGTAAAGCAGATATTTCTTTCTGATCTTCTTGAATTCAACAATGCCAGGCTGCCAGCTTTTAATTATTTCAGCTTCACTTTTTCCTTCTTTAATTTGCTTCTGCAACACATCATTCCCGGCATGAAAATTAAAATTCTTATCAAAGAACTCAGGCTCCGTTTTCAGGAACTTATACATTCCGGTCAACCACAATAAATTTACGTGACGCATTGACCTCGCGTAATCTTCACCGAATCTCCTTAGATCAAATCCATAACATGATTCTTTCAAATATTTCGGCGCTTTTGCTCCTTCATTCGGAACAGGAGTAAAAGAAAAATCTTTTTTCGGAATTTTCGGATGGCCCGCAACCTGGAAAGGATAATCAGTTCCTCTTCCAACACTTACAACTGTTCCTTCAAATAAACCTAAGGCCGGATATAAATAAACCGACATCATGTTTGGCAGGTTGGGTGAAGGTTTTTCCGGTAACTGGTAAAAATCCACGTGAGTATAATTTTTTACTTTAACTACAATAAGATCACATTTCACTTTGTTCGCAAGCCATCCTTCACCATTTACCATTTGCGCATATTCACCGCAGGTCATTCCATATACCAATGGGACCGGATGCAATCCTAAAAACGATTTGAATTTCATATCCAGGACAGGACCATCAACATAGTGTCCGTTAGGATTTGGACGATCAAGCACAATCAATTTCTTTTTATTCTCAGCGCACGCCTCCATCACATAAGTCATAGTAGAGATGTACGTGTAAAACCGAACTCCAACATCCTGTATATCGTATATCACTACCTCAACATCTTTCAGATCTTCTTTGGTCGGTTTAAAATGCTTGCCATACAATGAAATAACAGGAATGCCGGTTTGTGGATCCTTTTGTGTCGAAACTTTTTCTCCGGCGTCAGCTTTACTTCTGAATCCGTGTTCAGGACCAAAAATTTTCCTGATATCAATTTTCAGTTTCAGTAATGTATCAACGAGATGAACATTACCAACCTTGCTTGTAGTGTTCGCAACAATGGCAACCTTTTTATTTATAAGCAATGGAAGGTATTCGGAAAAATTTGCCGCGCCGGTCACCACATCCTTTTCATAAAGAATTTTGGATTCTTTCTGCATTACCTGGGAAGATGATGACAGACTGATTAATAACAGATAAAAAAACAGGAGGCGCTTCATGGCGTCATTTTATTACATTTGCCAACTACAAATCTACCAAAGAAAAACCGGATTAGATAGTGTAAAAAAATGTGAATCCGGCATCGATACCAGCAAATGAATTTCATATGGTACATAGCCAGGCGAATTAACAAAGGCGGCAGCAACGAAGGCCGGCTCAGCAAACCCGTGATCAATATTGCGGTTGGCAGTATTACGCTCGGCATCGCGGTCATGATCCTTACCATTTTTATTGTAAAGGCCTTCCAGGTGGAGGTGAGCGAACGGACCATTGCCTTCGGGGCGCATCTGCAGATAGTGAAGGCAAGCAATAACAATTCAAATGAGCCGCAGCCAATCAATCAAAAGCAGGAACAGGTTGAACGGTTAAAAAATGATCCGCGCATAACGCACATTCAGCAATTCACCACTAAAAATGCCTTAATAAAAACAAAGAAAGAGAATGAAGGAGTAATTGTAAAAGGTACAGGCGAAAATTACGACTGGGGATTTATTGGTAAACACATTATCAACGGAAAAGTTTTTGATCCGAAACAGGACACCGGAACAAATCCAATGCTGATTTCCAAAACAATTGCCAACCACCTCGGACTGGTAACCGGCGACAAGGTGTTTCTGTATTTTCTGGTGACGGATTCATTTGTG
>CBIHPU010000583.1:0-2764 GCA_966211935.1 uncultured bacterium
ATTGAAAATCGTGTTAATGGACATAAATAAAACGGAAGTATTAAAAAGAATGGAGAAGTCATTAAGGAAAAAAGTGGTTTTCAGAAAGAACTTGCCATTACAAATGAAGATATACGATACAGAGAAAAAACCATTAATCCCCAAAATACCGAGGTGCTCGATAAGTACAGACCACGAAAATTAAAGAGCAGAAAAGATCTTCTTTTTGAGATAACATCAATGGAGAAAAGGGTTAATGAAGAGATAGTTGATATTGAAGAGAACTTAAAGGGGCCCTTATTAGGCGGTACTCTTCCGCGTTGGCTTGGAATTGAAACAGATGTGGACAGACGACTTATTCTGGATGAATATCTCCGGAAAACAGCAACAAGTCGTTTTAAACGAAAACCTGAAAACTGGACAGATAAAGTTTCCAGGCTGGCAGAATTTCTGAAAACAGAGTTCAGTTAATAAACAATTTTTCCTCACATAAATATTTTGATCTCCAACTACCGTTGATCTTATCCCCACGCGCATAAAAAATTTCAAAAAATCAATTGACACTCAAAACATTACCAACATTGTAACCTAAAACTGTTTCTATATAAAACGGCAAAGAAACAGGGCATGAACAAGTGGTATTTTCTTAGTATTAACCTTCTCCCGGCTTACAGGAAAAAAGTTCTCCTGTTTCTTTTGGCCGTTTTTGCCGTTTACTACAACCTGAGTTCGCAGGTTTACAATTATGACCCGATACGTCATTCAAATTTTGAAGTCAATCCATGCTATCTCGCAAGCGGAGAAAATTACAGAACATTACAGTTTATTCATCACTCCTCATTCTCACCCGAAGCGCCCTTACAATATTCTTCTGTCAGATATTCTTTACCAGATAGGAGTAATTTCTTTGGTTATGGAATTTTAATATCAAATACCTATCACGGTAATAACATTAATTATACCTCCGCAGGAATAGCCGCAGGCTACAGTACTGTACTTCTTAATACAATTAACTTCAGGCTTGGCGCATTATACAAGACGAACTACGTAATTGCACCTCCTGGGAATTTCGAATATGGAGACTTCATTAAAGACACAATCGAAACACAGAAATCAAAACATAAAATTAACCACGGTTTAAATCTTTCATTTGATTTTGCTTCTGACGCAAATCGATTTTACCTGAATGGAGGCGTACTTAATTACTGGCCGGTTACGCAGCAAAATCAATTTCCAATCTATTATTATCTGAACCTGGGTGATTTGGGAAGACTGCTCTCTGACAGGGTATTCGAACTCAATTATACCATGTTTATTAAAAAACAAACGGTAAAAATCTCGTATAGCAATTATTTCACCCTGCTTTTTAAATTCAATATCACGCGAAATTCAGCGCTTCGGTATGGCGCGCGATTTGGCATTGCAGAAAACGAACATTTTCAATTTAATCCAGCTGTTAATTATTATATCCGCCTCCATAAAAAAAACTCCTTTGGATTTCAATTAATGTTTGATCTGACTTTTAAAAACAATAATAATTCAAACACTTATCCACCAGGCGGACAAATTAGTCTAACCTATGCATTTTAATACCACTCCCATGAAAACTAAATTATCCCTCCTGCTCTTACTTTCATTTATCTGCATTGCTGCGCAGAAAGAAGAAACAGTAACAGCAGACCTTAAACAGGTAACTGTTTACTTAAGTTCGGCTGAGCTGAAATACGAAAAAGAACTTCAGTTGAAACGGGGAAAAAACATTATTGTCTTCGAAAATCTTACGCCATATATTGTCGCCAATTCTGTAAACGTTTCTGTCACGGATAAAAGCGCGGATATCCTTACAGTAACTGAACGTATCAATTTTACAAAGGAAAAAAAACACGACAATACGAGGGTAAACGCCTTGCGTGATTCAATCAAGGTTCTGAAAAGACAGGCCGGATTAGCCGTATGCCGCAGAGAAGTCGTTGAAAAAGAAAAAGATTTACTCTTTAAAGATGATGCAATCGGTGGATTATCAACTAAAGCCGTACCAGTAGCAGAAATAGAAAAAGCATCCGTGTTTTTCAATAAACGCTATTACGAACTGAATAAAGAATTGTTTGAATTAAAGGAAAGAGAATCTATACTTAACGAACAAATAAAGAAATTCCAACAGGAAATAGAAGGTTTTCTCGCAGTTTCTTATACAACTTCATCCGAGATAAAAGTTACAGTAAGCAGTTCATCTGCTCAAACAGTAAAATTCTCTTTCCGTTTTCTAAGCACAACAGGATCATGGGCGCCGGTTTATGATTTTAAATTCACAGGCCCGTCTAATCCGCTTCATTTCACGTTCCGGGCAAACGTAACCAACGCAAGCGGTTATTCATGGAACGATGTACAGATAAAGTTGTCTACTGCAGATCCGACACACAGTTTTACGCTGCCGGGAGTAAATGAAAAAAGTACAATGACAAACGGAGTAAAGTACAAACAGATTGAATCGGTAAATTCAATCACAGAATACAATGTGGCTCATGATTACACTATTCCCTCAGATGGCAAGGCATATCTGGTTGACGTGATGAATTACGAAATGCCGGCAGTTTTTAATTACCTGCTTATTCCGAAAATTGATCCCTTCGGATTCCTGATGGGTAAGATTCCGGGCTGGAACAAATAAAATCTCATTTCCGGACTAGCTAATATATATAATATGGGAACCTATATGGGTCGAACGTATATCAATGCATTTTCAGAAAATGACACATTGAACATTTTTCTTGGAAAAGACAGAAGC
>CBIHPU010000584.1:0-2750 GCA_966211935.1 uncultured bacterium
AAACTTCTGAGCGTAACTGAACGCGGAAGCTCCAATTAAAATCAAAATGATTACGAACTTTTTCATGCTGTTGAAATTATAAATTATTGAATTTAAGATTTTGATGATTATACTCTGGAAAATTATAGATCGCCCAGCTGAGCTCCGATAGTAAAATGCAACTGTCCGTTCTTCATGTTAGGTCCAATTGAACCAGGTTTATCAATGGTGTCAAACCTCCAGCCATAATCAAGACCTAATAATCCAAACATTGGCAAGAAGATCCTTACTCCTACTCCACCGCTTCTGTACAAACGGAAAGGATTGAAATCTTTTACACCGGCCCAACTGTTACCGGCTTCAAGAAATCCCTGCGCCCAAATTGTTGCCTGCGGATTCAATGATAACGGATAACGTAGTTCCGCTGTATACTTTGCAATGAAAGCATCGCCTTGTTTTGAGGAGATTGAATTATCATCGTAACCGCGGAGCGCAATAATTTCACGCGCAAAGAAAGTATTGAATCCGGATAGGCCGCTTCCACCCAAATAGAAACGTTCAAAAGGAGCGGTTCCAACATCTTTATTGTAATATGCGAGGAATCCAAAACCGGTTCTTAGTTTTAATACAAGATTATGGGCCTCTTTTCCTTCTTTCACTTTTACATTGGTAATAGGCACATACCATTCAGCTGCAAACTTGTATTTGTGATATTCTATCCATTTGAATTTTTCCTCAAGCATCAGGTCATTATAATTTCTTCCGTTCCAAGAAGAATATGGCGGAGTGAATTGCCCCGAAACGCTGAAATATGCACCGCTCTTATACCAGATGTATCCGTCACGATTATCCCTGATCAAACTTAAACGCAAATTCACATCATTCGCCACTCCGTCGCTGAACACGAAAAACGATCCGTAATTATTTACGTTGTAGCGACTGTAATTTGTTTCGCCGTAAAAAGAGAAGTTGTTGTCCGGCTTTCTTAACCGCGATGAAAATCCTACAGTAACTCCTGTGATCTGAATGTCCTGGCGGTTTGGGTTCGCTACTTTTTCTCCCTCTGCATTCTTAATCTTTTTTGTCTGTCCATTTGATGAAATGGTGTGATAAGTTGAGAATGTAAGTGAATTAGGACGCTTGCCGCCCAACCATGGCTCAGTAAACGAAAAATTATAACTCTGGTAATAGGTTCCTGTGCTCTGCGCCTGGATGCTGAGTTTTTGTCCGTCACCTGAAGGAAGCGGCTGCCATGCACCACGCTTGAAAAAATTCCGCGTAGAAAAGTTATTGAATACAACTCCAAGTGTACCAATAACACGGCCACCACCCCATCCACCGGAAAGCTGAATCTGATCAGATGGTTTTTCTTCAACGGTATATTCAATATCCACGGTACCATCTGCAGGATTTGGAATTGGTTGAACAGATATTTTTTCCGGATCGAAATATCCCAGCGAAGAAAGCAACCGCTGTGTTTCCATTACATCCCTTCTGCGGAACAATTGCCCGGGACGCGTCCAGATCTCGCGCATGATAACGCGGTCATTTGTTTTTGTGTTACCTTTTATTGTAACACGATTAATTATTGCTGGCTTACCTTCATAGATCCGCATTTCAAGATCAATCATCGTGTCATTTACAATCTGAACTTCCGATGGCTGCACCTGGAAAAACAAATATCCATTATCCATATACATGCTGGAAATATCATTTCCATTCGGGTTCATGTATAACTTCTGATCAAGGACAGCCTGGTCATAAATGTCTCCACTCTTAATTCCCAACGCGGTGTCAAGTTGTCCGGATCGGTAAATTGTGTTTCCTACCCAGTTTATCTTGTTGAAATAATATTTTCTTCCCTCATCAATCCAGATCTTTATTGAAACGCGTTTTGAATTTACATCCCATACACTGTCACGCACAATCTTCGCATCGCGGTAACCAAGCTGGTTATATTTGGCGATAATGCTCTGCTTGTCTTTTTCTAAATTCTCTTCAAGAAATTTTCCGTCCTTGAAAGGATTCCACCAGCGTTTGCGCTTGGTGTCCTTCATTTTTCTCCAGAGTAGCCGGTCTCCGCGCTTTTCAATTGCAGCGGGCGACTGACGGAGGATTGGTTTTTTTCTCTTACCAATTTCTTCGTTCCCTTCGAAAATAATATCCTGAATCTTCACCTTTTTATTCTTGGTGACCTTGATATAAAGATATCTCCACTCTTTTTTGTTTTTCACGTTATCATTCGGGCCGAGCGTATCAAGACGCCACTGCACTTCAACATGACGGTAAGATTTATCGCGGTAAAATTCTTTAATGATATTAATTGCGCTTTCAATCCGGTAGTCTGTCAGGATCTGACCTTCCACAAAACGCGTTTTTTCGTTTATATCTTCTTTCTCGCTCTTTTTCAATCCAGGAAATTTTACCTGTCTAAGCTTAGGCTTATCCATTACCCTAACCTCCAACCAGATATTTTCACCTTCAATCTTCTTGGCGACAATCTCAACATTGTCAAACAAATTCTGCTTCCAGAGATTTTTTATGGCCGCTGAAATTTTTTCTCCCGGAATAACGATTCTATCACCTTCATAAATTCCTACAAGTAATCTGATGGCGTTTTTATCGCGGTATTGCGTACCAACAATATCAACCTTTTGAACAACGTATTCCTGGGGTTCAGCAAGCTGAAGAGTGGAATCGACTTGTCCGGCCGCAGTTGCGCTCAGAAAAAAAAGAAAAGAAAGAAATAAAAATTTTGTCAGACCCTTGAT
>CBIHPU010000585.1:0-2733 GCA_966211935.1 uncultured bacterium
TTTGAGTTTCCCCTTTTAACCTCTTCGTGCAGCTTACTGATTTCGCGGCAAACGCACACTTCCCTGTCTTCACCAAGATTTTCAATTACTTCTTCCAGCAACTTAACCAACCGGAAGGGTGATTCATACAAAATTAAAGTTTTTGTGTCAGCGGCAATCTCTTTCCACTTTGTTTGTCTTCCTTTTTTCTGGGGAAGAAATCCGTAGAATGAAAATTCGTTGCAGGGGAATCCGCTGTCAACAAGAGCGGGCACAAAAGCGGTTGGACCGGGTAAACATTCCACATCAATATTGTGTCGTATGCATTCGCGCACCAATAAAAATCCGGGGTCTGAAATTGCAGGCGTTCCCGCGTCGGAAACAAGTGCCGCAGTTTTTCCTGATGCAATAAGTTGAATTATATCTTCCAATACCTTGTGCTCATTGTGAGAATGAAATGAACGCAGAGGCTTTTCAATTTGTAAATGTTTCAGGAGAAATCCACTGGTACGCGTATCTTCCGCCAGCACAACATCACATTCTTTTAAAACGCGAATGGCGCGGAGCGTAATGTCTTCCAGATTTCCAATTGGAGTAGGGACGATGAAGAGTTTTGCCATAAGCCTGATTCAAAGATAAGCGATTATACTATCTCCTCCACCTTTTCCAGCAGCCACGCCAGGTTATTGATCTGCTTTACAGATTGTATTCTACTCTTAAGATGTTCGATCTCTTTTTTGCTGACGTTTTTGCTGTTCTCCATTCTTCGCATCATTACTCTGAAGGTTTTTTTGGTCCACGTAATCAGATTGAGATGTACGTTTCGCTGGTAATCGCTTATTGTTTTATTTCTTGTAAGAAGTTTTTTGAACGAATCGCAATGCGAAAGAAATGATTCTTCATCCACTAATTCATAATAACAGCGCAGAAGAATTGATTTGGATCCCAATTGGTAAAACGGATCGTTGAATTCAACGCGCTGCAATAATTTTTTTGCTTCGCGGAAATTTTCTACTGCCGCGTGATAATAAGCGAGGTTGTAACGATACGCGTTCTCACTTTCAGCGCGGGGAAGAAAAACTTTATAACGTTCAATGAAGTCGAGACACCACTTCTCTTTCTTCAAACGAAGTGAAAGTGTAACGATGTTTTTATAATCCCATGGCGAAAGTTTTCCTTCATCGGAAAGCATAAGCTTTTTCTTCAGTAACTGATCGTATAGCACAAATAATTCTTCAGCGTACGAAGTGTTTCCGCTGTTGAGTTTCTTTATGCAGTAATTCTGCGCGAAATCATACATGCTTCTCAGCTCAGCTCTGGCTATTACCAACTCATGCTCAGCCAGCAATAGAAGAAGTTTTTTGAAATGGGATTCTTTTTCAGGTTCGGTCAGTGTAAGGTAAATCGTATAAAATATCTCAACCGAGGGATGATTGAATATCTGCTTCCCGTTTTTGTTAATGAAGTCGAGAAGTTCCTTCTGCAGTGTGAATTCATATTTGGCTGAAACAATGTTCTGGCGGTTCAGCATTTCGCACCAGGTTTTTAGTTTCTGTGTAGCGAACCAGGCATCGAGCGCATTGTTCTTTAACTGGATCTCATTATTGTCCTCGCGCGTTTCACTTACCGAAAAGTAAATGTCTTTTTCATGGTGAAGCTGATAATTGTGAAAGAAATATTCAGCAGTATCGGAAACACTGTTATTTGCAAAAGCAAGTTCGTATTTCGCGATGGCATCCCTGTGAAGTTTGCGCGGCGAATAGCGTAAACGTTCGGTAAGCAGCAATGCTTTTAACTCCTCTTTTTTATTAAGTTGATCAATCACCAGGAAATCTTCAATAGCATTTGAAAGATATTTTAAGTTATTGCCCAGCTCCTGCTGTGAGAATTTTTTACCTGGAAAAAGTTGCTGGAAAATATTTTCTTTTTCCGCTTCATTATAATTGGGATGATCCTTCTTCAATATCTGAAATAGTCGGAAAACGTTAGGATATACATGATTGCAGGGCGAGACAAGGAACCGTTCGAGGCGGTTAATGCCATGTTTGTCCAGCGATCCCATATACAATAAAACCTTGCTGTCTTTCATTATACTCCATAAATATAGTGTATCTCAGAATAAGAAAGTAACCGAAAAATTAAAAATATACTCCATAAAGAGCAGAATATGTACTTTTTTTCCGGGACAAGATCATATAGTTTTGTATTATTAATAATTGTCACATGGAAACAAGCAACCAAATAAAGACAGCATTGATCGGAGTGTTGATGCTGCTAGCAGTAAACCTCATAAATGCGCAGGCATTAAGCGGCAGCATTACCAGCCAGACCAACGCGTCCTGTTTTGGGTCTTGTGATGGCTCTCTTACTGCAACCGCTTCAGGCGGAAGCGGAAGTTATACGTATTTGTGGTCGCCCACGGGCGGTACAGCTCCTACTACTAGCGGGTTATGTGCGGGAAGTTACTCCTGTACAATTGACGACGGTGTAACGACTTTTACTGTGAGCGCTATTGTTACAGAACCGTCTCAATTAACCACATCGGTTTCTTCTTCTACCAATGCAAGTTGTAATGGACTCTGTAACGGCACAGCAACCTTAACTGTATCAGGGGGAACAGGGCCATATTCATTTCAATGGTCTAATGGTGCAAACGGTAATCCCACTAACGGACTTTGCGCGGGCACTTATTCCTGCACCGTAACTGATGCTAACGCATGTGTGAGCACTGTAACAGTTACAATTACACAACCT
>CBIHPU010000586.1:0-2730 GCA_966211935.1 uncultured bacterium
TGCAGATTTTATCCAGGAGAGAATTGATGCGCTTTCCAAAAAGTTTACACGGATTGAAAGTGTGCACGTAATTCTTAAGAAGGAGGATATTGATCCTGCTCATAACAGGGTGGTTGAAGTGATTGTGGAAGTCAGAAAGAAGCAGTTCTTCGCGGAGGCTACCGCGGATACTTTTGAACTGGCTGTTAACAGGGCCTTTGATAAAATAAAGCGCATAGTGCGAAAACACGCTGAAAAAGTAATGCATATTTAACCGGAACAGCAGCCTGTATGACGAATATCATTTGTGGTATTTTTTTCCTTATCCGTATTTTTAGGGCTATCTTTGGCGCTTATTAAAAGAGCAAAACACGTGGACAGCATTGACGGATCAAAAGCATTATTCTACCACGCTACAGAAGGTATCCTGGTAACTAACGATAAAGGTGAGATTACCTCCATTAATCCGGCAGCTGAAAAAATGTTTGGCTTCGTTCCCGGTGAACTGGTTGGAAAGAAAATCGAAGTTTTGATTCCACGCCGCTATGGAAAACAGCATGTCAATCAGAGAAACAACTTCCAGGATAATCCTCACGCCCGCTCAATGGGAATAGGAATGGATCTTTACGGAAGGAGAAAAGATGATTCTGAATTTCCGGTAGAAGTTAGCCTTAGTCCGTTTTCAACAGAAGAGGGAAATTTTGTGATAGCGTTTATAATTGATATTACTGTCCGGAAAAGACAGGAAGAGTTTTTGAAAAAGACGCACCGCGAACTGCAATATTATACTGAAGAATTAAAGGCTTCAAACGCTGAACTGGAAAACTTCGCATATATATCTTCTCATGACTTGCAGGAACCTTTGCGTAAGATTCAGTCATTCGGCGACCGCCTGAGAATGAATGACGGAGACAAGTTAAGTGAACAGGGGAAAGATTATCTTAACCGTATGCTGAACGCTTCACAGCGAATGCAAAACCTGATCAATGATCTGCTGATGTTTTCCAGGTTGTCTACCCGTTCACTTCCTTTTGAACCAACAGATCTGAATGTGATTGCAAAAGGAGTATTATCGGATATGGAAATAACGATAGAAAATACTGAGGCTAAGGTTAACATTGATTTTCTGCCAACAATAGACGCGGAGCCAACACAGATGCGTCAGTTGTTTCAGAATTTGATTTCAAACGCCATTAAATTCAGAAAGGATGATGAGAAGCCTGTTGTGAATGTTTATTGCACCAAGGCACATAAGCAATCTTCCTATGAAGCGTATAAGATTGAAATTTATTTTGAAGATAATGTAATTGTATTTGACTAAAAATATAACGACAGGATCTATAATATTTTTCAAAGGCTTGAAGGAAGAAAATATGAGGGAAGCGGGATAGGCCTTGCCATCTGCCGTAAGATCGCTGTGCGTCACGGAGGAAATATCATAGCTAAAAGTACAATGGGTAAAGGATCCACTTTTATTGTTACACTTTCAGAAAAACAATTTACACAAACAGTATAAAAACATAGTTTATGTCAAGTAAAAATGATGCACCGATTGAGATCCTGATCGCGGACGATGATCCGGAGGATAGAATGTTGATTGTTGACGCGTTAAAAGAGAGCAGATTGACTAATAAAATTCGGGAAGTGGAAGATGGTGAAGATCTGATGAATTACCTCCGAAATAAAGGTAAATATGCTGATAAGGATAAGTTTCCAATGCCTGGCTTCATATTGCTTGATCTGAACATGCCGCGAATGGATGGAAGGGAAGCGCTGAAGGAAATCAGAAACGATAAAAGGTTGAAAAGTATCCCGGTTATTGTGCTTACCACGTCAAAAGCGGAAGAGGATATCATCAAAACATATAACCTTGGCGTAAATTCATTTATAACAAAACCTGTTAGCTTTTCAGCGATGGTTGACGTAATGAAAACGTTGAACAAATATTGGTTTGAGATTGTTGAACTTCCCTCATCCAAAGACCAGTAATAGATGCACAGGAACGTAAAGATTCTGATGATAGACGATGATGAAGAAGATTTCATTATTGTCAGGGATATTCTTTCCGATATTCCCGACAGGAAATTTACAATTGACTGGATCTCGAATTATACAGAAGGTCTGAATGAGATCAAAAAAAATAATCACGGAGTTTACCTCGTAGATTATCGGCTGGGCGCTGAGTATGGAACGGATCTGATTACAAATGCAATCAAGGCCGGATGCACAGCCCCCCTGATTTTACTTACCGGTCAAAATGATCGCGAAATTGACCAGAAAGCATTAAAAGCGGGTGCTGCTGATTACCTGGTGAAAGGAAATATTTCATCCGCACAGCTCGAACGATCCATTCGATACAGCATGGAGCAGGCGCGACACCTGAACGAGATCAATTCTTTGAATGCGGATCTTGAAAAACGCGTCAGGGACCGAACTCTTATTCTTGAAGAAGCGCTTCAGCAACTGGAGAAAAGTCAAACTGAATTAAAGACTGCTCTCGCGAAGGAAAAGGAATTGAATGATCTGAAGTCGCGTTTTGTTTCTATGGCTTCTCATGAGTTCCGTACTCCTTTGGCAGCTATTCTATCTTCATTATCACTCGCAATAAAGTATGATGATCTTGGTGATTCTGAAAAGAAAAAGAAACACTTAAAAAGAATTGGCGAGTCAGTGGCTCATTTGACGGATATACTCAAAGACATTCTTTCACTGAGTAAACTTGAGGAAGGAAAAACAGTTGCGTCAGCAGGA